>NZ_JBHZAH010000083.1:0-23710 GCF_042754225.1 Rhodococcus sp. NPDC059234 | reverse complement strand
GGCTTTCGTCGTTCGGGCGGAGTCGTAACGGCCGCTGCCGGAATTCGTGTCCGGCTCGGTGTGTACTGTGTGGACTTCTAATGGCAACGAACGATCGCAGTCGCACGAGCACCCTCACCCGCAAGACGAAGACCCGAACCCCCGCATCGGGCGTACAGCGCACGGTCCTTCCCGGGGGACTCCGGGTGGTGACCGAGCACATGCCCGGCGTGCGCTCGGCGTCGGTGGGAGTCTGGGTGGGCGTCGGGTCCCGCGACGAACAGCCGACGGTGGCCGGCGCCGCGCACTTCCTCGAGCACCTGCTGTTCAAGTCGACGCCCACGCGCAGCGCACTCGAGATCGCCCAGGTGGTCGACGGGATCGGCGGCGAACTCAACGCCTTCACCTCGCGCGAGCACACCTGCTTCTACGCGCACGTCCTCGACGAGGACCTCGCTCTCGCGATCGACCTGGTCAGCGACGTGGTCCTGCGTGGACGATGCCGGTCCGCGGACGTGGACATCGAGCGTCAGGTCGTGCTCGAGGAGATCTCGATGCGTGACGACGACCCCGAGGATCTGCTCGGCGACGACTTCCTGACAGCGCTGTTCGGCGATCACCCGGTGGGCAGGCCGGTGATCGGCAGCACCGAGTCGATCGAGTCGATGACCCGGTCCCAGCTGCACTCGTTCCACGTCCGCCGCTACACCCCGCAGCGGATGGTGGTCGCGGTCGCCGGCAACGTCGACCACGCGCAGACCGTCGAGATGGTGCGGCGCAGTTTCGCCGGCCACGTCCACGACGGAGCCGAACCCGCGCCGCGCCGTGAGGGCCGCCTGCGACTGCGCACAGCGCCCTCGCTCAGTCTGATCGAGCACGACGGTGAACAGGCGCACCTGTCGCTCGGCGTGCGAGCACTCGGCCGCCACGAGGGGCACCGGTGGGCGTTGTCGGTGCTCAACACCGCGGTCGGTGGTGGGCTGAGTTCCCGTCTGTTCCAAGAGATTCGGGAGTCCCGGGGTCTCGCGTACTCGGTGTACTCGAGCATCGACACGTTCGCCGACACCGGCGCGTTCTCGGTGTACGCGGGCTGCCAGCCGGAGAACCTCGCCGAGGTGACGACCCTGATCCGCGAGGTGCTCGCCCAGGTCGCGTCGAACGGCATCACCGACGCGGAGTGCGCCCGGGCGAAGGGTTCCATCCGCGGCGGCATGGTTCTGGGGCTGGAGGATTCCGGTTCGCGGATGCACCGCATCGGTCGCGCCGAACTGAACTACGGCAGTCACCGGAGCATCACCGAGACGCTCGCGCGGATCGACGCGGTGACCAATGCCGAGGTGCGGGAGGTCGCGGCAATGCTGCTGAACCGGCCGTTCGCGGCCTCTGTCGTCGGGCCGTACAGGCGCAAGCGGGACCTGCCTGCGGTCGTGCGCGGGATCGTCTGAGCGTTGACGCGGCTGCGTCGGCTGCCGCTGTGCGTCGTCTTCGTGGTGACGCTGGTCTTGCTGTTCTCGCCCGGGTCCGCAGTCCCGAGCGGCCCGCCGAACAGCGACAAGATCACGCACCTGCTGATGTTCGCGGCGCTGGCGTTCAGCGCGCGGTACGCGAGGCTCGGACCGCGGACGGTCGCGGCGGCGGCGGTGGCATACGCGGGCCTGTCGGAGGTGCTGCAGGCGACGCTGCCGATCCAACGCAGCGGCTCGGTGTGGGACTGGGCGGCAGACGTCGCGGGCGTGGTGATCGGGCTGGTGGTGTTCGAGGCGTGGCAGGGTGGTCGTCGGCGCCGGGATCGCGGCGACCGGGACGTCGGGAGGTAGCGGATGCGGATTCGCGGTGCGGTGCTCGAGGAGATCGGCCGACCGCGGCCGTTCGCGGACTCGCGGCCGATCAGCGTCTGCGATCTCGAGCTGGACCCGCCCGGACCGGGTGAACTGCTGGTCCGGATCGAGGCCGCCGGGCTGTGCCACTCGGACCTGTCCGTCGTGGACGGCAATCGGGTGCGGCCGGTCCCGATGCTGCTCGGGCACGAGGCGGCCGGGCGCGTCGAGGCGCGGGGCGCGGGGGTCTCCGACGTCGCGGTCGGGGACCGCGTCGTGATGACCTTCCTGCCGCGCTGCGGTGAGTGCGCGGGGTGCGCTGCCGACGGCCGGATGCCGTGCAGTGCGGGCAGCGCCGCCAACAACGAGGGCGTGCTGCTCGGCGGTGGCCGACGGCTCTCTCGGGGCGGGGACTCGGTCCACCATCACCTCGGCGTGTCCGGGTTCGCCACGCACGCCGTGGTGGACCGTCGTTCCGTGGTGACGGTCGGCGACGACGTTCCGCCGGAGATTGCGGCCGTGCTCGGCTGCGCGGTGCTCACCGGCGGCGGTGCGGTGCTCAACGCGGCGCATCCCGCACCGGGCGATTCCATCATGGTGGTCGGGCTCGGGGGAGTGGGCATGGCGGCGGTGCTCGCCGCGGTGTCCCTCGGGTACGGGGACGTGATCGGCGTCGACGCGATGCCCGAGAAACTGTCCACCGCAACCGAACTCGGAGCCACTGCGGTACTGACCCCGACGGAGCTGGCCGCGCGGGGTGTGCGGGCCGATGTCGTGGTCGAGGCGGCGGGCAATGCCCGTGCGTTCGAGACCGCCGTCGCCGCGACCGCGCCGGGCGGCACGACGGTGACCGTCGGCCTGCCGAGCCCGGACGCCAGGTCGGCGATCTCGCCGCTCGCCCTGGTGGCCGAGGCCCGCACGATCGTCGGCAGCTACCTGGGATCGGCGGTACCGTCCCGCGACATCCCGATCTACGCACAGATGTGGCGGGAGGGGCGTCTGCCGGTGGAGAAGCTCGTCTCCTCGTGCATCACCCTCGACGAGATCAATCGCGGCATGGACGAACTGGCCGACGGTCACGCCATCCGTCAGGTCGTCGTCTTCGATTGAGCGTTCGGCCTCGGGGCTCACATCCCTTGGTGGGGCATCATCGGCATCGGGAACCCCATCTGGTGCATCCACATCATGAACTGATGCATCCAGGCCATCATCATGTCGTTCGGCATCGCCGACCACTTCCTCGCTCGTTTCGCAGTTCCATTGTCCGCCGGTCGGGGCGCGGTGACCAGGTCGGCTCGAGGCGGTCGGGTCGATCACCGCTCGTCGCGGCGGAGAGCCGATTGCGTAGGCTTGCCGCGACGTACAACACGATCGGACGGAGTGAAGGTCAAGTGACGGTGATTCGGGTCGGAGTCCTTGGTGCCAACGGCAAAGTGGGCCGGACGATCTGTGAGGCGGTCGAGGCCGCGCCGGACCTCGAGCTCGTCGCGACGGTCGACCAGGGCGACCGGATCGAGAAGTTCGTCGACACCCGCACCCAGGTGGTGGTCGACTTCACCAACCCCGACGTCGTGATGGGCAACCTCGAGTTCCTGGTCGCCAACGGCATCCACGCCGTCGTCGGCACCACCGGCTTCGACGAGGACCGGCTCGCGCACGTGCAGCGATGGCTCACCGAGCGGCCCGAGGTCGGCGTGCTGATCGCGCCGAATTTCGCGATCGGTGCGGTGCTGTCGATGCGGTTCGCCGAGCAGGCCGCCCGTTTCTTCGACTCCGTCGAGGTCATCGAGCTGCATCACCCGAACAAGCTCGACGCCCCGTCCGGCACCGCTTACCGGACCGCCGCCCTGATCGCGGCGGCACGGGCGAAGGCCGGCCGCGGACCGAGCCCCGACGCGACGACCACCGAGCTCGAGGGCGCCCGCGGCGCGGACGTCGACGGTGTGCGCGTGCACTCGGTGCGGCTCGCGGGGCTCGTGGCCCACCAGGAGGTGCTGCTCGGAACCCAGGGTGAGACCCTGACCATCCGGCACGACTCCATCGACCGGAACTCCTTCGTTCCCGGCGTGCTGCTCGGCGTCCGCGAGATCGCCGGCCGGCCGGGCCTGACCGTCGGTATCGATCCCCTCCTCGACCTGTGAGGAACCAGGCCACCCGGGTGGTCGTGACGATCGCGGCGATCGTCCTCGCGCTCGGCTTCTACTTCGTGCTCCTCGGCCAGCGCGGGATCGAGCTGATCCAGAGCGGGGGACTGGCCCCGATCGGGCTGGGCATCGGTGTCCTGATCCTGCCGTTCATCGGCGTCTGGATCGTCTTCGCCACCCTGCGCGCCGGGTTCCAGCACCAGCATCTCGCCGCGCGGATTCGTGAGGAGGGGCTCGAGCTGGACGTCTCGGAGCTGCCTCGGCGTCCGTCGGGCCGGATCGACCGCGACGCCGCCGACGAGATGTTCGCCCAGGTCAAGTCCGAGTGGGAGGCCGACCCGGACAACTGGCGCAACTCGTACCGGTTGGCGCGGGCGTACGACTACGCGGGTGATCGTGGTCGGGCGCGCGAGACCATGCGTCGGGCGGTCGCGCTCGAGGCGGCCGAGCGCGCACAGGGCTGACCGGGCCGCGCCGGCCGTAGTCTGGACCGCGTGACGGAATCCGGGAGTGCGCCGACGCTGTTGGTGGTGCACCACACGCCCTCGCCCCCGACCCGCGAACTGCTCGAGGCGGTGCTGTCGGGCGCCAACGACCCCGACATCGAGGGCGTGACGGTGCGCTCGGTGCCTGCGCTCGGTGCGACGATCCCCGACGTGCTCGCGGCGGACGGGTACGTCTTCGGCACCAGCGCCAACTTCGGCTACATGTCCGGGGCGCTCAAGCATTTCTTCGACACCGTGTACTACCCGTGCCTGGACGCGGTCGCGGGCCGGCCGTACGGGCTGTGGGTGCACGGCAACAACGACACCGCGGGGGCGGTCCGGTCGGTGGACAAGATCGTCACCGGTCTGGCACTGACCAAGGTCGCGGCGACCGTCGAGATCACCGACGGGGTGGACGCCGCCGCGCGCGAGCGCTGCTACGAGCTGGGTGCGACGGTGGCCGTGACGCTGGCGCAGGGCTGACGACCTGGGAATTCGTGCGCACGAATAGCTGTGCCTGTGAATCCGCGGTATTCGATTCAAGGGATCGCGGTTCTGGTTGAATTCCGGTGCAGTGAGCTGTATCTCATTCGCTGCGCTAATCGAGTTCGCAACATTCCCGTCAGCGGAAAGGCCATTCATGACATCGCCGAACAACGAGGGTGCGGTCGCTTCGAGCGCCTCCCGGAGCGAATCTCCCCGACGTCGCTCGATCGCCCGTCGCTGCGGAGCTGCCGTGGCGGGTGCCGGGGTCGTGGCGGCCGGACTCGCGATGGCGGCTCCGATCGCGAATGCCGCGCCGACCGCCAACCCGGCGGCCGTCGACGTCGCGGGCGCCGACTGGTCGGCCGCGATCGGCCCCAAGGCGGTCATCGTCGGGCCGAAGGGCCCGGTCGGGCCGAAGGGGCCGGTCGGTCCGACCGGCCCGACCGGTGCCGGACTCCAGTTGCCGCCGGGGTTCGAGTGGCTGGGAAACCTGTTCGGCTCCTCCTGATGTCGCATCGGTGATCCCTCGGCTCCTGGGTCCGGGGGATCACCGGTCACCATCGGCGTGATGTCGTACCCCGGTGGCATGGTGTACGCATGCAGGAGTTGAGTGCCGACGCGGCTCGCCGGATCGCGCTCGGCGCACAGGGATTCGCCGACCGGCGCCCGGTGGCGCCCACCCGTCGACACCTGCTCTCCACGGTGCGGCGAACCGGGCTGCTCCAGATCGACTCCGTGTCCGTCGCGATTCGTGCGCACTACATGCCGGTGTTCAGCCGGATCGGCGGATACGACCGGGCCCTGCTCGATTCCGCGTCGTGGCGCGACACCGCGGCGAAACCCCGTGCGCTGGTGGAGTACTGGGCCCACGAAGCCGCGTTGATTCCGGTGGAGGACTGGCCGTTGCTGCGGTGGCGCATGCGACGGTTCGAGGGCGGCAGGTGGGCCGGCGTGCACCGAGTGCTCGAACGCAATCCCAGCCTCGGCGCCGACGTGCTCGACGTCATCACCGAGGTAGGGGCGGCCTCCGCGGGTGACGTCGAACGACACCTCGAGCTCGAGGTCCGGGAGCGCGGTGGCCCCTGGTGGGGCCGCAGCGACACGAAGGTGGTGTGCGAGCAACTGTTCTCGGCCGGCGCCCTGTCGGTCGACAAGCGGGTCGGCTTCGTCCGGCACTACGACCTCGCCGAGCGGGTGCTGCCGCCGTCCGTCGTCGACACCCGCGTCGAGGAGGTCGCCGCAGTGCGCGAACTGGTCCGGCGGTCCGCCCGTGCGCTCGGGGTGGGCACCGAGGCAGACCTGCGGGACTACTACCGGCTGGCCGCCGGGCAGGCACGATCCGCGATCGCCGATCTCGTCGAGGACGGTGCCCTGATCCCCGTGGCAGTCCGGGGATGGGACGCGCAGGCCTATCTGTTCGCCGGCGCACGCATGCCGCGGTCGATCAGCGGCTCCGCACTGCTCTGCCCGTTCGACCCGGTGGTGTTCTTCCGGCCTCGGGCGCAGCGCATCTTCGACTTCCACTACCGGCTCGAGATCTACACCCCGCAGCACAAACGGGTGCACGGCTACTACGTCTTCCCGTTCCTGCTCGACGGCCGACTCGTCGCACGGGTCGACCTCAAGGCCGATCGAGCGGCGGACGGGCTGCGGGTGGCCGCCGCCTTCGTCGAACCGGGTCATGCGCCGGGACCCGTCGCGAGCGCGCTCGCGACCGCCCTGCGCGAGATGGCGGACTGGCTCGGCCTCGCGGATGTCATCGTGGGCGACCGAGGGGACCTTGCAGCCCAGCTTGCGCAATGCACGTGACCGATTCGACGTGCTGTCGCCGATCGACGACCTAGAGGTCGAGTCCGGGGGCCGTCGCGATCGCCTGCAGCTGGTCAAGGGTGAGCGCAGTCCCGTTGCCGGACAGGCGGATCCGCACGGCGGTTCCCGACGGCCGCGCGACCGTCACCGCGGCCGGGGCGTGCCGCAGTACCCGGGAGCCGTCCGCAAGGACTGTTGCCGCCACGTCGGGCCGGGGCGTCGAGAACTCCTCCGGCGCGGGCGAGTCGCTGTCGATCGTGACGGTCAGCTCGCCGGCTCCTCCCGACCCGGTGACGCCGAGGACCTCGCAGGCGGCCCCGTTGGACGACTCGGCGAGTTCGAGCGAGCCGATCGGACGGTCCGGTACCACGTCGGCGGGGGCGCCCGCCCGCCAGGCGTCCTGCAGTGCGAGGCTCAGGCGCGCAACGGTCGCTCGGTCGAGGGGGCTGCCGAGCGGCTCGATGCCCTCACCGCAGCCCGGGCGTGGGGAAGGCGTACCCGGCGGGACGGGTGTGGTGGTCCGCAGTCCGGGGGCGAGCGCGATCGTGGAGAGCTGGCCGAGGGTCAACGGCACCCGGCCGCTGTGACCGGCGAAGTCACCATCGGTCGCGCGGGCCGCTACCCGGCTGCCGTCCGGGGTGTATGCGGTCGCCGCGCGCTCCAGGGTGCGGACGCCGTTGAACTCGTGCCAGGTGTCGAGGGTGTCGACGACGGTGCCGTCGGGTTCTGTCGTTCGGCGGTCCACTCTGCCGGCGACGCACGTCGGAACCGGACCGTCCCAACGCCCGACGGTGACGCTGACCCGGCCGGCAGGTCGACCCTCGGAGACAGTGGCGCTCGCGGTGGTGTCACCGCCCACATCCTCCGAGTCGAGTCCCTCCGGGAGTTGGTCCTCGGGGATGTCGAAGATCGGGCCGAACCGCAGCGTTCGGGCGGGGGAGGCGTATGCGAGCTCGACGTCGGAGGGCAAGGCGGCTCGGGCTGCCTCGGACATGGCCGTCGCCTTGGGGCCGGAGAACCAGGAGTACTTCGGATTGTCGTAGCCCTCCGTGGGGCCGTATCCGGCCCAACCGAAGTCGACAGAACGGGGTGGTGGCAGCACGCGCTCGCAGCCCGGGATCTCGACCGGATACCGCGCCGGCTTGCTGATGTAGTAGTCGGACAGGGCCGAAGCCGGTGCGGGGCTGGGGGATCGGTGCGGCAGCGCCAACGCGACCAGCACACCGGCCACGACCACCGATACGACGACGGCGGAGTCCCGCCACGTCCAGCGCGCCCGGGAATCGGGGCCGGCCTCGTGCGGACCACGCCGCCGTCGTGTCACCGTCGCGGGGAGCTACTGGCTCTCGACGAACTTCGTCAGGCCCTTCGAGGCCGTCTCGAGCGCCATCTTCTGCGCCTTCTTGACGAGGAAGCCGGGGATCGGGATCGTCGGGTCGACGGTCAACTCGAACACCACGTGGGTGGTGCCGTCGGCATTCTCGCTGAGCAGGTAGCTGCCGTCCTGCTGACGCTGCTGGCTGCTCGAGACCAGCGTCCACGACAGCTTCTCGTCGCCCTCGAACGAGTAGTCCACCACCTGCTCGTCGGTGACGCCGACGACGGAGACCTTCATCCGCACGCGGTGCGGCCTGCCGTCCTCGTGGGTGGTCTCGACCGACACCGACTTGTGGGAGGAGGACCATTCACCCAGCCGATCGACCGCAACCAGTGCGGCCATGACGTCGGCCGGTGCGGCCTTGATGTCGAATTCCTTGGTGCCAGACACGGCCATCGGGTCCACCCCTCGAGTGATTGCAGATCAACGTGATGACGAACAGAACGTGCGCGTCATTAGATCACCCCGGGAGCGGATTCGACCGGCGCGGCTTGTGCCGGCGCCGGATCTGTTCGAGTTGTCAGAGGCCGTAACGGCCGTGGCGGGCCTGGTCCCGCAGCGCACCCTGGACCGCCTGGCCGATCCACGAGTTGAGCGACACGCCGTTCTGCGCGGCCGACTCCTCGGCGCGGGCCTTGATCTGCTCGACCAGGCGCAGTGTCACCCGCGAGATCTCGCCGGTGACGTCGTCGAAGGCCGACCCGGGTTCGCCGGTGGGCTCCTCCGGCGGGGCCTCGGACGGGGTGTCGGACGGCTCGGCGGCGTCCGCGGCCTGCCCCACCTCGACGGCGACCTGCGTCCCGTCGAGGCGGACGTGCACGGTGCGGTCGCCGAGCACGCCGGAGATCTCGGTAGCGAGGTCGGACAGTGCGGACAGCAACATGAGCCGGGCCGAGTTCTCGGCGGCGCCGGCCAGGGCCTCGGCGATCCGGCGGGTGTTCTCGTCGCCGAGGGCGGCCGCAGTGGTCAGGTCCTGGCGCAGCGTCTGGGTGTAGTCCGAGAGGTCCATGCCGTCAGTGTGACGTCAAACGTGGCGTCAGTCAACTGTCACGATGACGCCACACTGACGGCATGTGATGTCAGGTGAGCAGCTTGGCCTTCAGTGCCGCGATGTCGTTGTCGGTCAACCCGAGGCCCTGGTGCACGTAGTTGTCGAAGCTGCCGTAGTGCTTGTCCGCGGTGGCGAACGCGCTGTCGAGCCACTCCTGCTTCACTCCGCCGCCCGTGAGGCTGGAGCTGCTGCTCGAGCCGCTGTCGGTGGCGTACTGGTTCGTCAGCATGTAGTCCGCGTTCACGGTGGCCCGGTCCACGCCGAGGATCGTCAGCAGCACCGCGGTGGTCCAGCCGGTCCGGTCCTTACCGGCGCTGCAGTGGTACAGCACGGTGCCGTCGGTGTCACGGATGTCGCGCAGCACGGAGGCGAACGCCTCGTTGGCGCCGGGGGCCTCGATGAACGCGACGTACGCCAGCTGCAGGTCGGTCAGCGTGTTGATCGGGGCCTTGCCGAGCACGTCGTACCAGTTCGACTTCGCGCCGGCGGGCACCTTGTCGGGCTGCAGCGCCCGCTCGTAGACCGTGCGCAGATCGTCGACCACCTTGACGTTCCAGCTCTCGAGCTTGGTGAGGTCCGCCGGGGTCAGCTTGTTGAGGGCGTCCGTGCGGAACACCATGCCGGTCTTGACGGTCTTGCCGTCGGTGGTGGTGTAGCCGCCGACGTCGCGGGCGTTCGGGGCGCCCTCGAGGTGTAGCGAGTGGTCGATGTCCGCCGCGGTGACCGTGACCGGCGCGGCCAGTGCGGCGCCGACCGGCCCGCCGACGAACAGTGCGGCACCGGCGGCGACGGCGGCGGCGACGCGGATCACGCGTACGCGGGTAGAGGTGTGGACCACAGGACGCTCCATCTCGAGATCGGATGTGTCGGCCGCGGGCCGCGACTGACACTATGTACACCCAGTGGATACACCGTCTTGGAAAGTAGCGGGGCGAGAATGAGCAGACTCGCCCATCCCGGCGGGGGCGACGGGGACTAGGGTGCGGGTCGGCGGTGTCCGGTGGTCCGGGGCCGAGGAAGGGTGTGCGGTGCGGCAAGCGGTGTCCCTGAAGGTGCAGCTCATTGCGAAGACGGACTTCGTCCCGCCCGAGGACGTTCCCTGGGAAACCGATGCCGGTGGCGGCGAGGCGCTCGTCGAGTTCGCCGGCCGGGCCTGCTACCAGAGCTGGTCCAAGCCGAATCCGCGGACCGCGACCAATGCCGGCTATCTGCGGCACCTGCTCGAAGTCGGGCACCTGTCCGTGCTCGAGCACGGCAGCGTGAGCTTCTACATCACCGGGATCTCCCGCTCGTGCACGCACGAGCTGATCCGGCACCGGCACCTGTCCTACTCGCAGTTGTCGCAGCGGTCGGTGTCCGAGCGGGACGCCATGGTCGTGGTGCCGCCCGCCATCGCCGGTGACCCGGAACTCGAGGAGCTGTTCGCGGCCGCGACCGACGCCAGTCGCGCCGCGTACGTCGAACTGCTCGACGCCCTCGACGACAAGCTCGCACACGTGCCCAACGGATCCCTGCGCGGTCGGCAGGCGCGTCAGGCCGCGCGCTCGGTGCTGCCCAACGCCACCGAGACTCGGCTGGTGGTCACCGGCAACTACCGGGCCTGGCGGCATTTCGTCGCCATGCGTGCCACCGAGCACGCCGACGTGGAGATCCGGCAGGTCGCGGTGGAGTGCCTGCGACAGCTCATCGCGGCCGCGCCAAACGTGTTCGGCGACTTCGAGATTGCCGAGCTGTCGGACGGTACCGAGGTGGCCTTCAGCGAGTTCGACCTCGGCGGCTGATCGGTCGGCTCCTGCCGCGTCCCCGCGGTGTGCAGTCTTCGCCCCTGTACCGGGTAACCTTGACAACCATGACCAACGGTGAATCGGCCCCAGTCGGGCGTACGTTCGGCACCATCCTGACCGCGATGGTGACCCCGTTCACAGTGGACGGCAAGCTGGACGTGGACGCGGGCGTGAAGCTGGCGGCCCACCTCGTCGACGGCGGCTGCGACGGCCTCGTGCTCGCCGGCACCACCGGCGAGTCGCCGACCACCACCGAGAACGAGAAGCTCGACCTGATGCGCGCGGTGATCGACGCGGTCGGCGACCGCGCCAAGATCATCGCCGGCGCCGGCAGCAACGACACCGCACACAGTGTCGAACTCGCGCGTGACGCCGCCCGAGCGGGTGCGCACGGCCTGCTCGTGGTCACCCCGTACTACTCGAAGCCCCCGCAGTCGGGTCTGCTGGCGCACTTCACCGCCGTCGCCGACGCGACCGACCTGCCGGTGATGCTCTACGACATCCCGCCGCGCTCGGTGGTGCCGATCGAGACCGAGACCATCTACCGGTTGGCCGAGCACCCCCGGATCAAGGCCGTCAAGGACGCCAAGGGCGACCTCAACGCGGGCGCCGAACTGATCGCGAACACCGACCTGGAGTTCTACTCCGGCGACGACCCGCTCAACCTGCCCTGGCTGTCGGTCGGCGCGGTCGGCTTCGTCAGTGTCATCGGACATCTCGCGCCCGGACGGCTGCGCGAGCTGCTCACCGCGTACCAGGCGGGTGACGTCCTGCGGGCCCGCGAGGTCAACGCGAGCCTGCTGCCGCTGATCCGTTCCGTCGTCCGGCTCGGCGGCGTCTCCGCGTCGAAGGCGGGCCTTCGGCTGCAGGGCCTCGACGTCGGCGACCCACGACTACCGCAGGTGGCCCCCACCGCGGAGCAGGTCGAGGTCCTCGCGGCCGACCTGCGCGCAGCCGGGGTCCTCGCGTGACCCCGCCGCCGCGTCGCCGCGCAGCCCGGCGTCCGTCCGGCCCGCCGGCCGCGCCGGCACCGGAACAGGTCGCCCAGGCGCAGACGCCGGAGCCGGTCGCCCCGGGCCAGCAGGAACCGGCTGCCCCCGCGAAGCAGGGCAGGTCCAAGGCTGCATCGCAGGAGCAGTCCGAGTCCACCCCGCGCCGCCGCAAGTCCGACAACGCGAAGTCGGATGCGGGCAGGTCGCAGCGCACCGGCGGCGGTCGCCCGCAGCGGCAGAAGGGTGGCGGCGGCCGACCCGACGGTCGCGTCGGGGTCGACCCCACCGAGCGTCTCGGACTGCCGCCGAAGGCACCGCACAACGGCCTCCGGGTCGTCGCGCTCGGCGGGATCGGCGAGATCGGCCGCAACATGACGGTCTTCGAGCACAAGGGCAAGCTGCTCATCGTCGACTGCGGCGTGCTGTTCCCCGAGGACCAGCAGCCCGGCGTCGACCTGATCCTGCCGGACTTCGCGCACATCGAGGACCGGATGGCAGACGTCGAGGCAGTCGTCCTCACGCACGGTCACGAGGACCACATCGGCGCGGTGCCCTTCCTGCTGCGCCTGCGTCCCGACCTGCCGGTGATCGGCTCGAAGTTCACCCTCGCACTGGTCGCCGCCAAGTGCCGTGAGCACCGGCAGCGGCCGAAGCTGGTCGAGGTCGTCGAGGGTCAGCGCACCACGCACGGCCCGTTCGAGTGCGAGTACTTCGCCGTCAACCACTCGATCCCGGACGCGATCGCGGTCGCGATCCGCACCTCCGCGGGCATCGCCCTGCACACCGGTGACATCAAGCTCGACCAGCTGCCGCTCGACGGCCGGCTCACCGACCTGGCCGGGTTCTCCCGGCTCGGCGACGAGGGTGTCGACCTGTTCCTGGTGGACTCCACCAACGCCGAGGTTCCCGGATTCGTCACCCCCGAACGCGAGATCGGCGGGGTGCTCGACGGCGTCATCGGCAAGGCGAAGCAGCGGGTGATCGTCGCGTCGTTCGCCAGCCATGTGCACCGCATCCAGCAGGTCGTGGACGTCGCGGTGCGCTACAACCGGCGGATCGCCTTCGTCGGGCGGTCGATGGTCCGGAACATGCAGATCGCCCAGGACCTCGGCTACCTGACGGTCCCGGACGGCGTGATCGTCGACATCGACACCGCGGCGAACCTTCCGGACGACCGGCTCGTGCTGATCTCGACCGGATCGCAGGGCGAGCCCCTGTCGGCGCTGTCGCGGATGGCCCGCGGCGAGCACCGTCAGATCAACGTCCGGGCCAATGACCTCGTGGTGCTGGCGTCCTCGCTGATCCCGGGCAACGAGAACTCGGTGTTCGCGGTGGTCAACGGCCTCGCCAAGCGTGGCGCGACGGTCGTGACCCAGCAGAGCGCGAAGGTGCACGTCTCGGGGCACGCCTCCGCCGGCGAACTGCTGTACCTGTACAACGCGGTCCGGCCCACCAACGCGATGCCGGTGCACGGCGAGTGGCGGCACCTGCGCGCCAACGCGGCGCTGGCCAAGGCGACCGGTGTCCCCGAGGACCGGGTGGTCCTGGCCGAGGACGGCGTGGTGGTCGACATGGTCGACGGCCTCGCCGAGATCGTCGGTCGTGTCCCGGTCGGCCACGTGTACGTGGACGGCAACTCGGTCGGCGACGTCGGTGACTCCACCCTCTCGGACCGTCTGATCCTCGGCGAGGGCGGCTTCATCTCGATCTCGCTGGCGGTCGACTCGCACACCGGCAAGGCGGTGAGCACGCCGGAGGTGCACGGGCGGGGATTCTCCGACGACCCGGCGGCGCTCAAGGAGGCCGCGGTGCTCGTCGAGGCGGAACTCGGCAGGCTCGCGAGCGAGGGCATCACCGACACGCACCGGATTGCGCAGGCCGTACGCCGCGTCGTGGGCCGGTGGGTCGCGGACAAGTACCGCCGTCGGCCGATGATCGTGCCGACCGTCATCGGGGTCTGATCGCGCGACCTCGACGAAGCGGACCCGGGGCGGGCGCGGAACGCACTGACAGTGCATTCCGCACCCGCCCCGTTCGTCTGTCGGACGTCTCAGGTTCGCGCCGGCACCGTCATCGCTGCAGCGGACGGGCGTCCTGTTTGCCCCGGACGGGGCGGGCGCCAGGTCTGGGCGTCGCAGCGGCGCGGCGGTCGGTGTCGGCGGTGAGCTTCGCCGCCTCCTCGCGGTCGATCCGGGCGAACACGAAATGCTGTTGGGCGTAGGTCCAGACGTTGTTGCTCACCCAGTACAGCAGGATCGCGATCATGAGGAACGGTCCGCTGACGAGGAGCCCCAGCGGGAACACCCACAACGCGAGTTTGCCCATGATCGCGGCCTGTGGATTCTCCGCGGCTTCCGGGCTCTGCCTCGACAGTGACGCCCTCGCGTTGAAATGGGTGGCGAGTCCCGCGATCACCATCAGGGGGATCGCGACGGCGGCAATCGTGGCGACCGAGGGCACGCCGCCGTGCGACGCGAACGACTCGAGCGTGCTCTGCGGGCTCGAGATCGCGACGGAGATCGGGGCACCGAACAGGCGAGCGTTCAGGAACGACTGCACGTCGCCGACGCCGAAGACGTAGTTCGGGGTGTTCGCGTTGGCCACCGGCGACATCGCGAGCTGGCCGACCCCGGTTCCGGTGCGGGTGAACGAACTGAGCACGTGGTAGAGGCCGATGAACACCGGTGCCTGCACGAGCGCGGGCAGGCATCCCATCAGCGGATTGAAGCCGTGCTCCTTCTGGAGCTTCTGCATCTCGACCGTCAGTTGCCGACGGTCCCCGGCGTACCTCTTCTGCAGGGCCCGCATCTGGGGCTGGAGTTTCTGCATCTGGCGGGTCGTGCGAACCTGCCGGATCGCGGGCGCGAGCAGGAGCAGCCGCAGGGTGAAGACCAGGAACACCACGGCGAGCGCCCAGGCGAACCCGTTGTCCGGTCCGAGAACGGCGCCGAACGCCTTGTGCCAGAACCACAGGATCGCGGACACGGGATAGTAGATGAAATCGAGCATCGAGCACCTCGCATGCGCACGACGCGATCGACTCGGCGTCGTGACAGGGGTAGTGCGTCCGCCCGGCAGTAGGCGGGCTGGACGCGAATGGACTTGGGTCGACTGGGTTGGCCGACGCAACGCTGGGCGTTACGCGGCGACCAGGACCTGTCCGGGTGCTCGGGGTTGGCGGGGCCTGCCGGGGCTGTCGGGCGCGCTCTGCCTGCGGAAAGCGCCACGAAGTCGACGCTCCTCGTGTCGTGGACCGTGGCTGGGCTCGGACAGCAGGCGGAGCGGGGAGCGCGAGCCTCGCCCGGACGCGGCGAGCAGGAGCAGGGCGGCGACGGCCGCGCCGAGGATCGCCGCAGGACTGTGGACCGCGAGCATCGCGGTGATGACGAGGGCGAGCAGCGCGGTCCAGGTGAGCCGAACAGCGTTCAGCCCGTCCGCGAGTGCGAACCCGATTCGTGCCACGGCTGGATCATACCGACTGCGAGCGAGGTCCGCCGAGACGTCGCCCCGGGAAAGTAGCGTGTGGTCATGAGCATGGCCCACGACGAACGCCTCGCACTGGTCGACACGATGACCCGGGTCGGACCTGATGCCCCCACCCTGTGCGGAGGCTGGACCGTACGCGATCTGGCGGCCCACCTGGTGCTGCGGGAGCGACGGCTGGACGCTGCCCCCGGGATCGCGATCGCGGCCATCGCGCCGTACACCGAGCGGGTCCAGGCGTCGATCGCCGCCCGGCCCTTTCCTGACCTGCTCGACCAGGTGCGCTCGGGACCGCCGCTCTGGTCGCCGATGCGGCCCCTCGACGCGGCGCTGAACTTCGGCGAGATGTTCATCCATCACGAGGACGTCCGGCGTGCCGGACCGGCGTGGGAACCGCGCGAACTCGACCGGCGCCGGCAGGATGCGGTGTGGGCGATCGCGACCCGGATGGGCCGGATGGCCTACCGCAACGCGCCCTGCACGGTCGTGCTGGTCCGGCCGACCGGTGAACGTGCGGTCGTGCACCGGTCCGAGGGCGGCGAGGTGGTCCTCCGGGGCGAGCCCGCCGAGCTGGCGATGCACGCGTTCGGGCGGGACGCGGTCCGGCTCGAGGCGGACGGCCCCGCGGCGGCCGTCGACGCCGTGAGTGCGCGTCGTCGCAGCATCTGACCCCCTGTTACGGGTGTTGCGGATGGTCCCGATGGGGCCCGAGCGACTAGCCTGACAGCTATGGCAGGAAAGACCGGAACCCCGACTACCAAGAGTGCGGCGAGTTCGCCGCGGTCGTCCGCCCGCGCGGGATCGTCCGCGTCCGGGGGTTCCAGGTCCGCCGCCGCCAGGTCCGGCGGTGCGGCCGCAGGCGCGTCGAAGCCGCGATCGGGCGGTCGCACCACGAGGACCGTCTCCACCCCGCGCAAGTCGACCGCGCCGCGCACCCGGGCGAACGCCGCCCCCCGCAGGCCCGCCAAGGCGAAGAACACCCCGCTGAAGGCGATCGGCAACGGCCTCGGCCGCGGCTGGACCCTGGCCGCGCGCGGCGTCGGCGCCACCACGCGCACCCTGAGCAAGGCCGCCGACATCGAGCACGGACACCGCCGGGACGGCATCGCGCTCGGTCTCATCGCGGGCAGCGTGATCGTCGCGGCCGCCGTGTGGTTCGGGGCGGGCGGTCCGGTCGGGAACTGGATCGAGACCGCGGTGCGGGCCGTGTTCGGCGGCGCCGCGGCACTGCTGCCCGTCGTCGGTGTCGGCGTCGCGGTGGTGCTCATGCGCTCCGAACCGCAGCCGGAGATCCGGCCGCGGCTGGTCCTCGGCTCGCTGCTGATCGCGCTGCCCGCGCTCGGCATCTTCCACGTCATCTGCGGGGCACCGACCGACGCCGCGGGACGCGCGGACGGGGCCGGTTTCGTCGGCTACGCGGCGGGCGGCCCGCTGACCACGGGTCTGACGATGTGGCTCTCGGTCCCGCTGCTGCTGCTCGCGCTGGGTTTCGGGATCCTGCTGGTGACCGGGACGACCGTGCGCGAGGTGCCGGAACGGGTGCGCTCGCTGTTCGGGACCGCCCGGCACCACGACGACTACGAGCCCTACGACGACGAGCACCACGACGACGGCCGTCACGATGACGAGCATGGCGAGTACGACGGCTACGAGCCGGACTACCTGCAGGATCTGCGGACCCTGCGACCGTCTCGTCGGAAGAACCCGGCCGACTACGACCCCGCGCTGTTCGACGCGGACGGCTACCCGGTGCACGACCTCGGCGACCCGGAGTCCAACTACCCGGTCGGGGAGACCGCGGACTCGCGCACCGAGGTGATCGCGCCGGCGCCGGTCGCGGCGCCCCCGGCGCCGAAGCCGCGGCCGAAGCCCCAGGCCAAGGCCGCGCCGCCGAAGTCCGACGACGAGCCGGAGATGCTGATCCCGGACCGGGTGATCGAGGGCGACTACACGCTGCCGCCGGCCTCGCTCCTGATCGAGGGCGACCCGCCGAAGACGGGCAGCTCCGCGAACCAGGCGATGATCGAGGCGATCACCGAGGTGCTCGAGCAGTTCAAGATCGACGCCGCGGTGACCGGGTACACCCGCGGCCCGACCGTCACCCGGTACGAGGTCGAACTCGGCCCGGGCGTGAAGGTCGAGAAGATCACCGCGTTGGCCCGCAACATCGCCTACGCCGTCGCCACCGACAACGTGCGACTGCTCGCGCCGATCCCCGGGAAGTCGGCGGTGGGCATCGAGGTGCCCAACAGCGATCGCGAAATGGTTCGGCTGGCGGACGTGCTGTCCGCGTCGTCGACCCGCAAGGACCACCACCCGTTGGTGATCGGCCTCGGCAAGGACATCGAGGGCGATTTCGTCAGCGCCAACCTCGCGAAGATGCCACACCTGCTGGTGGCCGGTTCCACCGGTTCCGGTAAGTCCAGCTTCGTCAACTCGATGCTGGTCTCGTTGCTGCAGCGGGCGACGCCGGACGAGGTCCGGATGATCCTGATCGACCCGAAGATGGTCGAGCTGACCCCGTACGAGGGCATCCCGCACCTGATCACGCCCATCATCACCCAGCCGAAGAAGGCGGCCGCCGCGCTGGCCTGGCTGGTCGAGGAGATGGAGCAGCGCTACCAGGACATGCAGGCCAACAAGGTCCGGCACATCGACGACTTCAACAAGAAGGTCCGGTCGGGGGAGATCAGCGCCCCGCTCGGCAGCGAGCGGGTGTACCGGCCGTACCCGTACATTCTCGCGATCGTCGACGAGCTCGCCGACCTGATGATGACCGCGCCGCGCGACGTCGAGGAGGCGATCGTCCGGATCACCCAGAAGGCCCGCGCCGCCGGCATCCACCTGGTGCTGGCCACGCAGCGCCCGTCCGTGGACGTGGTGACCGGTCTGATCAAGACGAACGTGCCCTCGCGGCTGGCGTTCGCGACCTCCTCGCTGACCGACTCGCGGGTCATCCTCGACCAGCCGGGCGCCGAGAAGTTGATCGGCATGGGCGACGGGTTGTTCCTGCCGATGGGCGCGGGCAAGCCGACCCGTATGCAGGGCGCGTTCATCACCGACGAGGAGATCGCCGCCGTCGTCGACTTCACCAAGAACCAGGCCGAGCCCGAGTACACCGAGGGCGTCACCACGGCCAAGGCGGCGGAGAAGAAGGACGTCGACCCCGACATCGGCGACGACATGGACGTGCTTCTGCAGGCCGTCGAACTGGTGGTGACCAGTCAGTTCGGCTCCACGTCGATGCTGCAGCGCAAGCTGCGGGTCGGGTTCGCGAAGGCGGGCCGGTTGATGGATCTGATGGAGACCCGGGGCGTGGTCGGGCCGAGCGAGGGATCCAAGGCCCGCGACGTGCTGATCAAGCCGGACGAGCTCGAGGGGCTGCTGTGGTCCATCCGCGGCGGCGACCCGGAGGGCGCGGGCGAGGACGACTGACGCGATGGTCGCGCGGAATGGGGACCCCCGAATCTGTGGTTGAATAGGGACAGCTTGGAGGGGAGTATCCCCATTCCTGTGGCAATCTCGTCAGCACGAGCGGCAGCGTCGCCGCTCCGGGGTTGTCGGTCGGTGTACCACCGGCGGGAGAGACCTCCGGTGCCCTGTCATCGGCAACCGGAGGTCTGTAGTTCATGCACGTGTCCCCGTTGGTCTGGATCGTCACCTGCCTGGTGATCCTCGGCCTGTTCGTATTCGACTTCTTCGCGCACGTGCGCACCCCGCACGCTCCGACCTTCCGCGAATCGGCGTTCTGGTCGGCCGTCTACATCGGCATCGCCCTGCTGTTCGGCCTGGTGGTGGTCTGGGCCTGGGGTAGCGGACACGGCGGCGAGTACTTCGCCGGCTACGTCACCGAGAAGGCTCTGTCGGTGGACAACCTGTTCGTCTTCGTCATCATCATGTCCTCGTTCGCGATTCCCCGGGAGTACCAGCAGAAGGTGCTGCTCATCGGGATCGTGATGGCGCTGGTGATGCGCGGCATCTTCATCGCCGTCGGCGCCGCCGCCATCAACGCGTACAGCTGGGTCTTCTACCTGTTCGGGTTCTTCCTCGTCTACACCGCGATCAAGCTGGTCAAGGACCACGGCCACGAGGCCGAGGTCGAGCAGGAGCGCGAGAGCAGGATCATCGGCCTCGTCAAGAAGGTGCTGCCGACCACCGAGGAGTTCGACGGCGACAAGCTGATCACCCGGATCGACGGCAAGAAGGTCGTCACGCCGCTGCTGCTGGCGCTGGTGGCGATCGGCTTCACCGACGTGCTGTTCGCGCTCGACTCGATCCCCGCGATCTACGGCCTCACCAGCGAGGCGTACATCGTCTTCACCGCCAACGCGTTCGCGCTGATGGGCCTGCGTCAGCTGTACTTCCTGATCGGCGGTTTGCTCGAGCGGCTGGTCTACCTGTCGTACGGGCTCTCGATCATCCTGGCGTTCATCGGTCTGAAGCTGGTGCTGCACGCACTGCACGAGAACACCCTGCCGTTCGTCAACGGTGGCGAGCACGTGAGCGTGCCCGAGATCTCGACGGGCCTGTCGCTACTGGTGATCCTGGGTGTCCTGGTCGTCACGACGGTCGCGAGCCTGATCAAGACCCGAGGCGATCGCGCGGCGTCGCTGCACTGACGTGCGGTGGTGCGGTTACCGAGCCCGACGACTCCGTAACCGCACCACCGCGGCGCAGCCGCATTCGTCAGGCGAAGGCGCCCATGACGGGGAGCCACTCGGTGAACCGGGCCGCCTCGACGAGGTCGGCCCTGGCGAAGGGATCGTCCGCGAACAGTTCCCGTGCCGCCGCGGCGTCGGCGGCCGCGACGAGGATCAGCGCACCGCTGCCGTCCGCGAACGGTCCGGTGCTGAGCACGACTCCGCGCTCGACGAGGCCGGCCAGCCAGCCGCGGTGGTCGGGACGGATCTCGTCGCGGCGGTCGGCGGTGGCCTCGCTGTAGGTGTACTCGACGGCGATGACGGTCACGGGTGCTCGCTTTCTCGGGGTGTTCGGTCGACGGATTCAGAGGGTCAGCAGCATGCGGCTGTTGCCGAGGGTGTTCGGTTTCACGTAGCTCAGGTCGAGGAACTCGGCGACGCCGGTGTCGTACGAGCGGCACATCTCGGCGTACACCTCCGCGGTCACCGGGGTGCCCTCGATTTCCGCGAAGCCGTGTCGGCTGAAGAAGTCCACCTCGAAGGTGAGCACGAACACCCGATCGAGTTCGAGTTCGCGGGCGACCCGGATCAGCTGCGCGACCACCAGGTGCCCGGCGCCGCGGCCCTTGACGTTCGGGTCGACCGCGACCGTGCGGATCTCGCCGAGGTCGGCCCACAGCACATGCAGTGCGCCGCAACCGATCACCTCACCGTCGAGCTCGACGACCCAGAACTCCTGGACCGCCTCGTAGAGCGTGACGAGGTTCTTCTCGAGCAGGATTCGGCCGGCGTAGATGTCGATCAGGCGCTTGATCTCCGGGACGTCGGAGGTGCGGGCGCGGCGCACGACGGGTGCGTTCCGATCGGATCCGGGGGGGCCAGAAGTCATGGGGTGCACAGTAGTCGTGGGTGGAACCGATATTCTTGGCCGTGTGCCGGTCCCCATCGCTTTCCCCCACGCCGACTCGGCGGTGCTCGGTTGACCGCCCAGTCGCGGGACGTCGACGGAGCTGTCGTGGCCGGGGCTGAGCGCGTGCACGGGGCCGCCGACGTGGAGCGACCGGTCCCGCTGCTCAACATCGCGAACATCCTGACGATCCTGAGGATCGTGTTGGTCCCGGTGTTCCTGGTGGTCCTGTTCGTCGACGGCGGCCACGCGACCGGCTGGCGGATCGCCGCGACCGTCGTGTTCGCGATCGCCGCCGTGACCGACCGCATCGACGGCCAGCTGGCCCGTAAGTACGGTCTGGTCACCGACTTCGGTAAGCTCGCCGACCCGATCGCGGACAAGGCCCTGATCGGTGCCGCGCTGTTCGGACTGTCGGTCCTCGGCGACCTCAGCTGGTGGGTGACGGGGATCATCGCCGCCCGCGAACTCGGCATCACGCTGCTGCGCTTCGTCGTCCTGCGGCACGGGGTGATCCCCGCCAGCCGCGGCGGCAAGCTCAAGACCCTGGTCCAGTCGTTCGCGATCGGCATGTACCTGCTGCCGCTGCCCGACAGCTGGTCGACCGCGAGCGCG
Organism: Rhodococcus sp. NPDC059234; assembly: GCF_042754225.1. Lineage (NCBI taxonomy): Bacteria > Bacillati > Actinomycetota > Actinomycetes > Mycobacteriales > Nocardiaceae > Rhodococcus > Rhodococcus sp. NPDC059234. The sequence goes on along the minus strand of NZ_JBHZAH010000083.1, from coordinate 2,140 downwards.
ATCATGATGGGGGCGGCCGTGCTGCTCACCGTCGCGACCGGCATCGACTACCTGGTGCAGGCCATCCGACCCCGCGCGCGAGCGCACGCGAACCCGCTGTCCTCGTGACCGATCCGCTGACCGACGGCACCGAGGCCGCGGCGCTGGTGGCCGCGCTCACCGCCCGCGGGCAGACGGTCGCGACCGCCGAGTCGCTGACCGCGGGACTGCTCACCGCCACCGTCGCGGGGGTGCCCGGGGCCAGTGTCGTGCTCCGCGGGGGACTGGTCGTGTACGCGACCGACCTCAAGGCCACGCTGGCGGGCGTGGACTGGCGGGTGCTGGACCGCGACGGCCCGGTCGCCGAGAGCACCGCGCGGGAGCTCGCCCTCGGTGCCGCGGCCCGGTGTGGTGCCGACTGGGGGGTCGGGTTGACCGGTGTCGCCGGGCCGGACCTCCAGGACGGGCGAGCGGTGGGGACGGTGTTCCTGGGAATCGCGGGCCCGGACGGCGTCCGGGTGGGCGAACTCGGCCTGCCGGGCGACCGTTGGGCGATCCGGGCCGGGGCCGTTCGCGCGGCCGTGTCCACGCTCCTCGCGCGCGTGCACGGGTCGGTGTAGCGATAGGCTCGGTCCGATCGAGGGTGTGCCGGGGGGATTCTGCCCGCAATCGGGAACCATTCGGTCACGATCGAGCGTTGAATGAGCAGTCGGTGGAGATGAAGGAGGTGCCAGATGACGGTGTTGTTGCGAGAAGCGATCGGTGACAGTCTGCGGCGCACGAGGGTCGCGCAGAGCCGAACCCTGCGCGAGGTCTCGAGTTCCGCACGGGTCAGCCTTGGCTACCTCTCCGAGGTGGAACGCGGGCGCAAGGAGGCTTCCAGCGAACTGCTGGCCGCCATCTGCGACGCCCTCGAGGTTCCGCTTGCCGACGTGCTCTTCGACGTGAGCGAGACGCTCTCGGACGGGGCGGCGGAGCGCGTCTCCGACGAGCGTGAGGCAGTCGGCGCCGAGTCCGCCCGGACGAGCCCGGCCGCGTCGGTTCGAGAGGGGTCCACCCGGATCGCCGGGGACACCCGGATGGTCATTCCCGCACCCGCGCGGGCCCTGGCGGCCGCGTAGGCGGTCGGCGCGACCCACAGCATGCAGATATCCCGTTCGGCCGTGACACCACGGTAGATTCGACATTGACCACCAGGTCTCGTCCGGTGGATCCGAACAAGCTGGTAGGGGCAGTGCCCTTGTTCGGTGCGTGACGGTCGCGCATCGGGTCGCGTACGACGCGGCGCATCAATTGGAGGCAGGATCAACCCATGGCTAATCCGTTCGTCAAGGGATGGAAGTACCTGATGGCGCTCTTCAACTCGAAGATCGACGAGAAGGCCGACCCGAAGGTTCAGATTCAGCAGGCGATCGAGGACGCGCAGCGTCAGCACCAGGCGCTCTCGCAGCAGGCCGCATCGGTCATCGGCAACCAGCGTCAGCTGGAGATGAAGCTGAGCCGTCAGCTGGACGAGGTGGAGAAGCTCAACGCGAACGCGCGCCAGGCGGTCACCCTCGCGGATCAGGCCGCAACGGCGGGCGACAACGAGAAGGCGGTGCAGTACACCAACGCCGCCGAGGCCTTCGCCGCACAGCTGGTGACCGCCGAGCAGAGCGTCGAGGACCTCAAGGCGCTGCACGACCAGTCCCTGCAGGCCGCCGCCCAGGCGAAGAAGGCCGTCGAGCAGAACGCGATGGCGCTGCAGGCCAAGGTTGCCGAGCGCACCAAGCTGCTCAGCCAGCTCGAGCAGGCCAAGATGCAGGAGCGGGTCAGCGACTCGCTGCGCTCGATGGACAGCACCCTCTCCGCGCCCGGTAACACCCCGAGCCTCGACGCCGTCCGCGACAAGATCGAGCGCCGGTACGCCGACGCGCTGGGTTCGGCCGAGCTGGCCCAGAACTCGGTGCAGGGCCGGATGATGGAGGTGCAGCAGGCCAGCGTGCAGATGGCAGGTCACAGCCGCCTCGAGCAGATCCGTGCCTCGATGAAGGGCGATGCCCTGCCGTCCGGCGGCACCGCGGCAGCCCCGGCGACGCCCGCCGTGGCGCCGGCCACCCCGGCCGCGCCGGCCACCCCGGTGGCACCCAAGACCGATGGTGCCGGACCCGCTGCTCAGTAG
>NZ_JBHZAH010000082.1:0-23719 GCF_042754225.1 Rhodococcus sp. NPDC059234 | reverse complement strand
CTGTCGGACACCGCCGGTGTCCGCGCCACGGTGCCGGCGCTGGCGGCGGCACTGGACGCCGGTGCCCCGAGCCTCACCGAGGCCGTTCGGCGGGCCCTGCCTGCGCCGTCGACCGCGCCGGTGTTCGGCACGCTGCGCGCGGGCTACGGCGTGCTGCTGGATGCGCTGAAGGCGGCATCGCGGGCCGAAATTATCTCTGCTGCAACGGCTTCCGATATTCGTCGATCCGGTGGACGCTGGAATGTGGATCCGGTGGGGGAGGTCGACGGGGTGATTCTCGCGGTCCCCGCGGACCGCGCCGCCGAACTCCTCGCCGGGCCCGCGCCTGCCGCGGCTGCGCAGGCCGCGCGCATCCCGCTGGCCTCCTCGGTGGTCGTCGCGCTCGCCCTGCCCCGTGAGGCCGCGCTGCCGGAGAACTCCGGGATCCTCGTCGCGACGGGCGAGAACCTGGCCGCCAAGGCGTTCACGTTGTCCAGTCGCAAGTGGCCGCACCTGGCGCGACGCGAGGTGCTGCTGGCGCGTGCCTCCTTCGGCCGGTTCGGCGACGCCGCCCTGGTGGACGCCGACGACGAGCAGTTGATCACCCTCGCCCGCGCCGACCTGGCGACCGTCACGGGCGTGACCGACGAACCGGTCCAGGCGGCGGTGGCGCGCTGGCACGGCGGGCTGCCGCAGTACCGCGCCGGGCACCTCGACGTCGTCGCCGCGTTCGACGCCGAGATCGCACAGGTCGACGGGCTGGAGGTGGCCGGATCGATGCTCCGGGGCGTCGGTGTCCCGGCCTGTGTCGCGTCGGCGACGGTGGCCGCGCAGCGGCTCGTGGTGGCAGTGGCAGGATAGGGCCATGGCACGCCTCGATTACGACAAGCTCAATTCCACCCTGCGCTACGCGATGTTCTCGGTGTTCCAGGTCCAGGCCGGCGTCCTCGGCGACGACCGCGCCGCCGCGGTGAAGAACGCTCAGGACTTCTTCGACTCGTTCGAGGACACCGACGTCGTCGTCCGCGGCGTCTACGACGTCGCCGGGGTCCGCGCGGACGCGGACTTCATGATCTGGACGCACGCCGAGAAGCTCGAGGACCTGCAGAAGCTGTACGCCGACTTCCGGCGCACCACCGACCTCGGCCAGGCCAGTGACCCGGTCTGGTCCAACGTCGCGCTGCACCGTCCGGCCGAGTTCAACAAGAGCCACCTGCCCGCGTTCGTCGCCGGCGAGGAGCCGGGCGCCTACATCTGCGTCTACCCGTTCGTGCGGTCGTACGAGTGGTACCTGCTGCCCGACGAGGAGCGTCGCAAGATGCTCGCCGACCACGGCAAGGCGGGCCGCGGCTATCCCGACGTCCGGGCCAACACCATTCCCGCCTTCGCGCTCGGCGACTACGAGTGGATCCTCGCGTTCGAGGCCCCCGAACTCGACCGTATCGTCGACCTGATGCGAGACCTGCGCGCCACCGAGGCACGCATGCACGTGCGCGAGGAGACCCCGTTCTTCACCGGCCCGCGGGTGTCGGTAGAGCAGCTGGTCAAGTCCCTGCCCTGATCCGGGTCGACCCCCGTCCGCTCACTTCCGGGGGCGGGCGGGGGTGCCGGGCACGATCCGCCGCCAGAGGGCGTCGAGTTCGGCCCGGTACTGCGGCACGTGCGGATAGCCGCTGTGACTGCCGCAGGCCGGCAGGTAGCCGGACCGGTCGATCTCGTCGGCCCGCACGTCGACCGGGTTCGGGCGCCGCGAGAAGGCGGGGAAGCCCAGGTAGTCGGTCTGTCGCCAGAGGTTGACCCAGCGCGAACGACCACTCCCGCCGCTCAGCAGCCCGAGCAGTGTCGACTCGGCGGGACACGGTTCGGCATCGGCGGTATCGTCGCGGAACTCGTCGGCGGCCAGCGCCGATGCTGCTCGCGCAGGCGCATTCGCGACCGCGACCGGCCCGAACAGTTCCGGGAAGATGCGGCCGAAGTAGGCGCGTAGCTGTGAACCGTAGGTGAGGGCTCCGGCGTGTTCGGCTCGGGTCCGTCGGTCGAGCAGCACCGCGACGGCGAGCACCGACCCCATCGAATGGGCCGAGAGCACCACCCGTCGACGGTCGCCGCCGTCGAGCCAGGACTGGCACCGTGAGATCAGTTCGGGCACAGCGCGTTCGGAGTAGCTCGGCGGCCCGAGTGGATGCGCGGCCCGGGGGACGACACAGAGCAGGTCCCAGAGCAGGCCGAGGGGACGGCCGGTGCCGGGCTGCAGCACGAGGGCACCCGCCAGGAGCGCGGCGAGCGCGGCCGCGAACACCGCGCCCCAACCGGTGACGGTGTGCAGCGGCGTGGGCACGGCCGCGGTCGAGGGTCTCAGCGGCAGGATCACGCACGGCACCAGGGCGACCAGCGCGAGTACGGCGAACAGGCCGACGGCCGGCTCCGCGCGGTGTGCGGCGTTGGCGAGCCGCCGGGCGGAGACGGTGCTCGGCTCGCCGCTCGCGTCGTCGCGGGAGTCCCTGACCCACACCGCCCAGCGCACGGCGAACGGCGCCACCGCCAGCGCCGCGAGAGCCAGCCCGGCGGCGGCGCCCGCCAGGCCGACGTCGAACCAGGCGAAGGTCGCCGGGATCCGGATCGAGGGCGGGTCGTCCGTGGTCGCCGGCAGGACCTGCTCGGTCACCAGGTCGGCGGCGCCGCGGGAACCGTTGAGCCAGTTGCCGATGCCGACCACCACGAGGGCGGACAGCAGCATCGCGCCGCCGAGAGCCAGCAGCATGAAGACGCCGACGGCGCGGCCCCGCCAGGCTTGGAAGTCGTTGCCGGGCAAGGCGAGAAGGCACAGCACCACGAGTGCCGCCGAGCTCACCGCGACCGCCGGGCCGTGCCATCCGGCCAGGTAGACCAGCGCGGCGAGCCCGACCGTCGACGTGAGCGCGACCGCCCACCACGGGGACACCCGCCGCAGCGACAGCCCGGCCAGTGCCATCGCGAGCAGGATCAGGACCGTGGTGGTGGGTACCGCGGTGAGCCCCTCGAGTCGCGGAACATGCCCGGCTCCCGTGCTCGGCTCGGACCCGGGACGGAACGCCAGCAGCAGCGACTGCACGACGAGCGAGCCCGCGGACACGGCCGCGACCACCCAGGTGACCCGCGGCACGGTGTCCTCCGCGTGGGGGAGTGGCAGGTCGGCGCCGCGATCGGTGGCAAGCACGAGGCGCACGGCGCCCGCGACCATCGCGGCGACGGCAATCACCGGCACGACCCAGCCGAAGGCGGCCTGACGCGACGGTGCGAACAGCGCGGTCATCGCGGCCACGCAGGCCGCACCCGACGCGAGGTGCACGACGGTGGTCTCGGCCGCGTGGCCGCGGTTGTTCCAGAAGCCCGTCCGGCGCAGCACCGGCGCCGACGGGTCCGGAGTGGACTGCACGTCGGTGTCCACGTCGTAGCGGGCGCGCGTTCGCGAGGACACCAGCCACAGCACGGTCAGCGCGGCGACCGGGACGAGCACCGAGACCGCCAGCCGCCGCTGCGGGGGCAGCGCGGCGATCACCGCGAGCTGGGACGGCAGCCGCGCGGTCCCGGACGAGAGGTACTGCAGCGCGACGAGGTCGGAGGCGACGGTGACCACGGTGGCGACGAACAGCAGGGTCAGGCCCAGCCCGAACAGCCGGACCAGCGCGGCGGTGCGGCGTACCAGTGCCTCACTCGCGCCCAGGTCGCGCGACCAGTACGCGAGGTTCGTCAGGCCGTACGGCAACACCAGGCACCACGCGGCCCGGACGACGGCGACAACGACCTTCCGGCCGAACGGCACCGACCCGCCGATCGTCGTCCGGTCGAGACCGCCCCAGGAGTAGGCCTCGCGCCGGACCTGCGGGGGTGTGTACGCGGGACGGTCGGGCGGGATGCCGGCGGCGACCACGGGATCGACGATCCAGAAGCCGGCGAGCTGGTCGCCCGCGATCTGGCGCACCTGGTCCGCCCCCACGTCGAGCATCTCGTGGGGCGGGGTGTTGTTGACGCCGTGAATGCGGAGTTCGAGCACGCGAGGTTCCGGGGACTGCGTCCGACCCGGTGTTTCACCGAGACCCATGACTTCAGGATTGCATTCGGCGCGGGCGGGATCGGGCGTTTCGGGACGGCAAAATTGCTGGTGGCAGACTGGCGGCCATGAGTTCGGGAACCGCGCGGCACCAGCAGATGGCGCACTGGGGGATGTTCGAGGCGGAGACGGTCGACGGCGAGGTCACCGCGGTGCACCCGTTCGCGGGCGACGGCGACCCCTCGCCGATCCTGGCCAACGCGGTCGGATCGGTCCGGCATCGCTCGCGCATCACCGGACCCGCGGTGCGGCGCGGGTGGCTCGAGAACGGGCCCGGACCGTCGGAGGCCCGCGGCGCCGACGAGTTCGTGTCGGTCGGCTGGGACGAACTGACCGAGCTGCTGGCCACCGAACTGCGACGGGTGGTCGACCGACACGGCAACCGGGCGATCTACGGCGGCTCCTACGGATGGTCCTCGCCGGGCCGCTTCCACCACGCACAGAGCCAGGTGCACCGGTTTCTCAAGATGCTCGGCGGCTACACCCGCTCCGAACACAGTTACTCGCTCGGTGCCACTGGGGTGATCATGCCGCGGGTCGTGGGCACGCACTGGAAGATGTTCGCTCGGTCCACCAACTGGGAGGTCATCGCGCGCGAGACCGACCTGATGGTGTGCTTCGGCGGGGTGCCGCTGAAGAACACCGCCGTCAACGACGGTGGCACCAGCCATCATCCGACGCGCGCGGCGCTGGATGCGTTGCGGGCCCGCGGGGGCCGAATCGTGTCGATCAGTCCGCTCGCGGACGACGTGCACGGCGAGGCCGAGCGGCTCGCGCCGCGTCCGGGCACCGACGTCGCGATCATGCTGGCCTGCGGGTACGTGCTGGCCACCGAGGGGCTTGCGGATCGAGACTTCCTGGACCGCTTCACCGTCGGATACGACAAGTTCGAGGACTACCTGCTCGGTCGCGCCGACGGCATCGCGAAGACCCCGGACTGGGCGGCGCGGCTGTCCGGGCTGCCCGCGGACGCGATCGCAGGCCTGGCCCGGCGGATGGCCGAGGGCCGAACCCTGATCACCGTCACGTGGTCGCTGCAGCGGGTGCAGCACGGCGAGCAGGCCCCGTGGGCCGGTGTGACCCTCGCGGCGATGCTCGGCCAGATCGGGCTGCCCGGGGGCGGTTTCGGCCACGGCTACGGCTCGATGAACGAGACCGGTCTCGCCCCGGTGCCGTACCCGCTGCCGACACTGTTCCAGGGCCAGAACCCGGTGTCGGATTCCATTCCGGTGGCGGCGATCTCGGATCTGCTGCTGGGTCCCGGGCAGCCGTACGACTTCGACGGCGAGCGTCGCACCTTCCCGGACATCAGGCTCGTGTACTGGGCGGGCGGGAACCCCTTCCACCACCACCAGGACATCGGCAGGCTGCGCCGGGCGTTGGCCCGGCCGGACACCGTCGTCGTGCACGACCCCTACTGGACGCCGATGGCCAAGCACGCGGACATCGTGGTGCCGTCCACCACCTCGCTCGAACGCGAGGACCTCTCGTGCACCCGCAACGACCCGCTCCTGGTGGCGATGCACGCGGCCGCCCCCCGCTACGCCGACGCCCGCGACGACTACGACACCTTCTCGGCTCTGGCCCACCGGCTGGGCTTCGGGCAGCGCTTCACCGAGGGCCGCACCGCGCGGCAGTGGCTCGAGCACATGTACGGGCAGTGGCGTGGCTTCGTCACGGCGGACGGCGTCGACGTTCCCGAGTTCGCGGAGTTCTGGCGACTCGGGCACCTGCGGATGCGCACCGAGGAGGGGCTGACGCTGTTCGAGGACTTCCGCGCCGACCCGGACGCCAACGCGCTGCGCACGCCGAGCGGGCGGATCGAGATCTTCTCCTCGGACATCGACGGTTTCGGCTACGACGACTGCGCGGGCCACCCCACCTGGTACGAGCCGGAGGAGTGGCTCGGGGGCGAGCGCGCGCGCCGGTTCCCGCTGCACCTGATCGCGAATCAGCCGAAGACCCGGCTGCACAGTCAACTCGATCACGGCGCGACGAGTCAGTCCTCGAAGGTGCAGGGACGCGAACCGATCCGGCTCCACCCGGACGACGCCGCCGAGCGAGGGCTGGCGGCGGGCGAGGTGGTGCGGGTGTTCAACGACCGCGGTGCCTGCCTGGCCGGGGTCGTCCTCGACGACGGCCTGATGCCCGGTGTCGTTCAACTCTCCACCGGGGCCTGGTACGACCCGCTCGATCCGGCCGACCCGAATTCCCTGTGCGTGCACGGCAATCCGAACGTGCTCACCGCCGACGTCGGCACCTCGCGGCTGGCGCGGGGCTGCACGGGTCAGCACGTGCTGGTGCAGGTCGAGCGGTTCGTCGGCGAGCTGCCGCCGATCCGGGCCTACGATCCGCCGGTGATCCGGCCGCGGTAGCGCGCCCCGCGGCCGGATCGGCGGGGTCAGTGCGGGGAGGTGCGCAGCTGTGCGACCTCGTCGCGGATCTGGGTGAGCTCGTCGGTCTGCGCGCCGTGCCCGTGAGCGATCGCGGCGGCGAGTTCGGCCGTCGCCTCGAGCACGTGGTGCGCGCGTCGCCGGCCGTGCGAAGCGGACCGGGCGTAGCGGTGCCGGTCCTTTCGGGTGCCGGCCAGGGCGGCGACCTCCGCGTCGGTGATCGTGCCGCGCGCGACCTCGGGCGCGAGCAGATCACGCATCCAGTGGCGCTCGATGTCCGAGGCGCGTCGGGCGACCCACACCACGGCGACGATGTCGACGATCATCAGCGCGACACCGAGGACCAGTCCCAGTTCCGGCTTGCCGAACAGGGCGGCTGCGAGTGCCGACATCGAGTCCCAGACGAAGTGCGAGAACATCGCGAAGGCCATCAGGGCGATGCCGAGCGGCCGGTTGCGCTCACTGCGGGGCCTGCCGAGGAACCAGACGAGGCCCGCGCAGAAGATCGCGGAGTAGAGCGTGTGCGAGACGATGCCGAGCGCGCCTCGCATGCCGATGATGCTGACCGCGTCGGAGATCTGGTTCGCGCCGAAACTGTGGACGGCGCTCTGGGCCGCGTAGAGCACGTCCTCGGCGACCTGGAATCCCAGTCCCACGAACGCGCCGATGACGAATCCGTCGTACGGACTGCGGACGAGCCTGGACCCGAGGCCGATCAGCAGGACCAGACCGGTGGCCTTGGCCAGCTCCTCGGTGAACGGTGCCACCAGCCCAGGACCCCAGTCCATCGCCCAGGCCTGGCCGAACCACTTCGCGTACAGCGACAGCAGGGCATTGTTCGCGTTGTAGGCCATCCAGAAGGTCGACGCGATCGCGCCCCAGACGAAGCCGACAGCCACGAACCGCACGGGCAGGGGGGTGTACCGGTCGTAGTGGTGCAGGAAGATCCACCAAGGCACCGTGTAGGCGGCGAAGCCGATCACTCCTGCCGCGAGAGCGGTGCCGTAGACCGACGCGCTGAACGTGACGACCGGCACCAGGGTGGCCGCCCCTGCCAGCAGTCCGATCACCAGCACCCAGAAGGTCGGGTTGCGTGGCTGGACCAACCGGAACGGCACGCCCCAGCCGGATTCGTCCAGCGCGGCCAACTGCGCGTCCCCGAGCGCGCCTGCCTCGGTGCCGTCGGTGTCGAGGTCCGGACGCAGACTCATCGGTTCACTCCCATCGCGACGCTCTGCAGCGCGGCATCGATTTCGGCCGAATGGGCCGCGAACTGCTCCCGGGTGGCGTCGACGACGAACGTCAGCGCCTGCGCGTCGGGCCGGCCGCGGTCGCCGGACTGCTCCTGCGCGTCCGCGGGGACACCGGCCGTCGGCAGCACGAACGTCGCCACGAGGCCGTCGCCGGTCGCCGAGGTGAACGGCTCGACCACCCCGACCAGTCCGCTGGTGGTGACCAGGGTGTTGCGTGCACCGGTGACAGTGAACTGCCTCGTGGACTCCGCCGACAGATTCGCGTTGACCTGGTCGAGCAGAGCGTCGGCGTCACCGTCGAACGTGCCGCCGGTCGCGGAGATCTCTGCGCCGCCCGTCGCGACCCGCGCCGACGCGTTCTTCGCCGAGACGCCGGAGACGGGGGCACTTCCGACCCGCGTTCCCTCCTCGAGCTGCCATCCGACCGGCGGGACGAACCGTGCCCCGTTGCCCATGTCGATCGAGTCGCCGGCCGCGATGGGATCCTCCCAGCCCACGGCATCGTTGAGCGCGGGGAGCCCGACGCTCCAGAGCTGGCCGACGGCCAGGACCGTCGCCGCCGGCCACAGCACGCGGGTGTCGAGGCCGAAGACGCGGTGTCGCACCGGAACGCGATGCGTCGGCGCGTGCCGGGTCGGCGACGCGGAGGTCGCCGTGGTGTGACTGCGCACTGGTGTCTCCTGTGATCGCGGGGAGGACGGACGAGGGGCCGACCCGGAGCATTACGCTCCCTTTACCGTTGGTAACGATCCGATCCTCGGCCACCGCGTCGCGCATGTGTCGTCCCGCTTCGTCGGGCACGGGCCACCCGCACGGCGTACGGTCAGCTGTCATGGACCGTACTGCGGGTGCATGTCGGGGTCGATTCGTTCGCGCGGCGGGTGCTGCATTCGCCGTGACACTGCTGGTCGGGGCCTGCTCGTCGGGTTCCGACTCCGGGTCCGGTCCGGGCTCGACGACCACGACCCAGGCAACCACGACCCCGACGGTCGTCCCGATCGACGACGCGGCGCTGAAGGCGACCGTCGAGACCGCGGCCAAGGACCTCATGCTCCCCGGGGTGGTCGTGCTGCTACGCACCGCGAAGGGAGAGCAAACCGTCACCTACGGCACCACCGAACGTGACGGCGGCGCGCCGGTGAGCCTCGACGACCACGTCCGGATCGGCTCGAACACCAAGACGTGGACGAGCACGGTGATTCTGCAGCAGGTGCAGGAGGGCAAGATCGCGTTGTCCGACCCGGTCTCGAAGTACCGGCCGGACGTCCCGGGTGGCGACGGCATCACGATCGAGCAGTTGCTGAACATGCGCAGCGGCCTGTTCAACTACACCGAGACGCTCGAGCTGAACCAGGCGATGGATCAGGATCCGCAGCGGGTGTGGACGCCGGACCAGTTGCTCGCACTCGCGTACCCGCACCCTCCCTACTTTCCGCCCGGCCAGGGTTATCACTACTCGAACACGAACTTCGTCCTTCTCGGGTTGATCGCGGAGCAGATCGACGGTAAGCCCCTCGGGCAGATCTTCCAGAGCCGGATCTTCGGCCCGCTCGGACTCTCGAACACGCTCTTCCCGGAGCCGACGACGAACACCCTGCCGGCGCCGTTCTCGCACGGCTACGCCTACGGCACGAACGTGCTCACCATGACCGACCCCGCGATCCCGCCGGACATGCAGGCCGCCGCGAAGGCGGGCACCCTGGCGCCCAACGACGTCACGAACGTCAACCCGTCCTGGGCCTGGGCGGCCGGGTCCGGCATCTCCACCACCCGCGACCTGGTGACGTGGGTGGAGGCGCTCGCGGACGGCAAGGTCCTCGACCCCGACATGCAGGCCAAGCGGCTGGCCAGCTTCCAGCCGACAGACCCGAGTAAGCCCGGTGGTCCCGAGTACGGCCTCGGCGAGGCGAAGTTCGGTTCGCTCTACGGTCACACCGGCGAGCTGCCCGGGTACAACTCGTTCATGGGCAGCGATCCGAACAGCGGGGTGACGCTGGTCGTGTGGGCGAACCTCGCGCCCGCGGCCAACGGTCAGGACCCGGCGAGCAGCATTGCGAAGTCGATCATCGACAAGATGTTCCCGTGATGCGGCTCCGCCGCAGTGGTGCGCTTTCGGAGTCCGGGGACTCCACGTTCGCACCACTGCGGCGCGGCCGCAGCTACGACACCAGTCGCAGCGAGATCGAGTTGATGCAGTAGCGCTGGTCGGTGGGGGTGGGGTAGCCCTCGCCCTCGAAGACGTGACCGAGGTGGCTGTGGCAGTTCGCGCACAGCACCTCGACCCGGCGCATGCCCAGGGTGGTGTCCTCGCGCAGGATCACCGCGTCGGAGTCGGCCGGATCGAAGAACGACGGCCAGCCGCAATGCGACTCGAACTTCTCCGAACTGGTGAACAGCAGCGCGTCGCAGGCCCGGCAGTGGTACTCGCCGACCGTCGTGGTGTCGGTGTACTCGCCGACGAAGGGACGTTCGGTCCCGGCCTGGCGGAGCACCGCGTACTCCTCGGGCGTCAGCCGCTCACGCCACTGTTCGTCGGTGAGCTCGACGGCCGCCGGCCGGTCCGCGGGGGTGCTCGTGTCCTCTGAGGAACTCATGCCACCACGCTACCCAGCGGGATCGCGCGAGTCAGCCGACGGGAACCTTCTCCGGTTCGGGTTCGAGGTAGACCGGGTCGATGCCGTGGTCGAGCCTGCCCTCGCGCTTGGCGGTGAGGTACCGGGCGACCAGCACCCCGCAGATCACCAGCAGCAGCAGGCTCCAGCCGAACGTGGTCTTCATGTACTCGGCGGCCCGGCCGGATGCGGGGAACCGCACCGACAGCCAGCTGTCCAAGCTCGAGAACCCGTACACCGCCAGCCAGGCGGGCCAGTTGCGCATCACCGAATTGCGCAGCACCACGCTCATCAACAGCGGGAACAGCATCATCGAGTAGTACATCTGGCCGAGCGAACCGAGCAGGAACGACGCGCACATCAGCACACCGCTCGCGGTGGTGAGGAAGAACAGCCGGTCCTCGCGGTAGTAGCGGTACAGCAGCCACAGGGTCACCAGCACCACTACGCCGAAGACGGCCCGCAGCGCGAGGATCAGCCAGTCGGGCAGGCCGTAGTAGGCGCCGTTGCCGACGATCGCGCTGTTGAAGTAGTCGCGGGACTCCGCAAGGTACGGCACCGTCCGGTGCACGAAGTCCATCGGATCGGCCGACAGCGGCCAGGCGATCGCGGTGAGAATCAGCGGAATGCCGATCGCGGTGACGAACACCCGCCACTGCCTGGTCATCAGCGGCAGCAGGAGCAGCGGCGCCAGTACGGGCTTCACCGCGAACGTGAGTCCGATCGCCACGCCAGACCAGGCGTCCCGGCGGCGCAGTAGCAGGAGCAGGAACGCGACCTCGCCGAGCAGGACGACGCCGTTGATGTTGGTGAACACCAGGGTGTTGGTGACCGTCTCGCTGGCGAACATGCCCAGGAGCAGGATCGGCGCCGCGACCGACGAGAGCGTCAGGTCGAACATCCGCAGCAGCAGGTACCCGGCGGCGATGACGGCGACCGCATTGCCGAGGATGAACAGCCACCGCGAGTGCTCGGGGTCGATGACGGCGATCGGCGAGAGCAGCAGGGTGCCGCTGGGTGCGTACAGGTAGTGCGGGTCCACCCAGTTGAAGTTCGCCGTGTAGACGGGCTTGTGGTTGAGGAACGCCAGCGCCGCTCGGTACACCGGGGTGAAGTCGTCGGTGCGGGCCCCGTTGACCGCCTTGACCAGCACTCGGTGCAGCACGGTCATGATGGCGAGCGGCCACAGCGCGAACTTCACCACCTCGGCGGTCGTGCGTGCGGTGCGCGGCTCGAGCTGTCGAAGGAACACCGTGGCACGGTACACCGGCGAGGCGGCTTTCAGGCCAACAGACACCCCGGGTCAGCCCGGGCAGGCGCCGCCGTCCGGAGGCAGGGTGCCGGACGCCGCGTAGGTCAGGACGGCCTGCTGGGCACATTCCGAGTGGGTGCTCGCGGGGTGCCCGCTGCCGAGCCAGGCGAGAGTCGAGTTGGGTGCGCCGGCCGCGGCGACGACACCCGATGCGGAGGACGCCCCGTTCCCGGCGACCGGGTCGGCCGCGCCGGCGATCGTGAGTACCGGCGCCGCCAGCGCCGACGGGGTGGGCTGGGCCTCGGTGGTCGGCCAGGACGCGCACAGCAGCAGCGACTGCGCCGCGTCGGGGCCGAACGCGGGGTACCGCTGCCCCCAGTCCTGCTGCAGCTCCCGGACGCGGCCGGGTGTCGGCCACCGCTGACCGTCGGAGCACCGGGCCACGAACTGCCCGTCCGAGTCGGTGGCGGCGGCCGCCCGGTCGACGAGTCCGGACAGGCCGGCGGTGTCCCCGCGCCCGGCCGCGGTCAGGACGTCGGCAAACTCTCGGACTCGGGCCTGCTGGTCGGCACGCGGAGTGCCGAGGAAGTCCGTCAGTGCGGCCGCGAGTGCGTTCGACGAGATCGGTCCGAGCTCGCCGGCCCCGGCCCGGCGGAGCAGGTCGAGGACCGCGGCGTGCGGATCCGGACCGAGCGAGCATGCGAGCGCCGCGCACTGACTCGCGAAGGAACCGAGCGCGGCTTCCTGACCGCGCACGCGAGTCTCCGCCGCGGTCACCGCATCGGCGCGCACGGTGGCGGGGGAGTCGAGGACGAGCCGACCCACCGCACCGGGATGCTTGGCCGCGTACGCGAGCGCGACGTCGCCGCCGCTGCCGGTGGCGAGCAGACCGAGCCGGTCGACACTCCAGGTGACGCGCAGCTGCTCGAGGTCGTCGGCCGCGTGGGAGGCGTCGAAGGCGAGCTCCTGCGGCTCGAGGAAGTCGGTGCACGCGGTGGTCGCGTCGCGGCCGAGCGCCATCACCGTGTCGACGGCGTCACCGCCGGTCACCGGCGGCGGAGTGAACTGGCCGAGGTCGAGCATCTGCCTGCCGAGGGTCGGGTTCGACGTGGGCGCGAGGCATTCGATCGGAGTGGAGGTGCCGATGCCGCGACGATCGAGCGCGACGAGCGGGCGGGAGGACAGCAGCGAGGGCAGCGGTCCCGCGGCGAGCGCGGCCAGCGTGCTCGTCGAGGACCGATCGGCCCCGGACGTCAGCACCAGGGGCGCGGCGTCGGCCGGGGTCTGGGGCAGCCGGGCACGCAGCGCGCCGAGCGAGAACGAACCGCGGATCCGGCCGCCGGCGTCGATCGGCGCGGCGAGTTCGGCACACTCGAGCACCAGGCCGGCGGGGCCGGGCCCGAGGCCGAGGACGTCGAGGGTGGTGCGGGTGCAGTCCCGCCAGTCCAGGTCGTGCACCGGTGCGGCCAGCGCCGGCGGGCCGTTCGTCGCGGTGGGCTCGGTGGTCGAGCCGTCGCCGCGTTCGACCACCGCCACGTCCGGTCGCACGCTCGGTCCGGCCCCGCAGGCGGTTGCGCAGAGCACGAGAACCGCTGTCGGCAACCACATTCTGCGCATACGTGACAGCCTGCCAGGTCGCTCACGCACTCGGCTCGCGCACCCATCGCGTCAACACCGTGCCGTCGTCGTCGCCGAGCACATGGGCCCGTCGCATGGGCGTGGCCATGGCTCGCGGGGACGAGCTGATCCGGCCCGAGGCGCCGCCGACGAGCAGTGGGGACGTGGTCAGGCACAGCTCGTCGACCGCGTCGTCGGCCAGCAACTGGCCGAACAGCGACGGTCCGCCCTCGCACAGCACCCGGTGCAGGCCGAGGACGCCGAGGGCGGACCTGATCGCCGCGGTCTCGACGTGCGAGCCGCCGAGTTCGAGGACTCGCGCGCCCGCGTCGGCGAGGGCGCGTCTGCGGTCGGCGGGGGCGTCGGCGCAGGTGAGGATCAGGGGCGCGACGTCGGCGTCGGTGAGCAGCCGCGACGACGGGTCGACGTGTGCGCCCGCGGTGACGACCGCGATCGGCGGGGTGTCCGACTGCCCCCGCGCGCGTCGGCGGTCGCGCTGGGCGGGGTCGGTGCGGGCACCGCCGTAGTTCTCGGCCCGGACCGTCCCGGCGCCGACGAGGACGACGTCCGCCAGTTCCCGCAGGATCGTGAACAGGCGGTGGTCGGCGGGGGTGCCGAGGCCGCCGGAGGTGCCGTTCGTCGCGACGGCGCCGTCGATGCTGGCGACGAAGTTCACCCGAATCCACGGCGCGGAGAGGTCGTCGGGATAGCGGTGCAGGTCACGCAGCCCGTCGTCGTCGAGCGCTGTGAGGTAGGTCGCATTATCGAGTTGGCGCACAGGAGTTATAACAGCACGTAGATACGCTGTTTACATGCATGCACGCCTCGTTGACCGTAGTCCGGTTCTCCAAGCGGACCAGTTGGTTGCACAGATGGTCCCGCCGGCAATGTTCAACGAGGTGAGTTTCGCGTCGTACATCCCCGATCCGAACGAGCCGAGCCAGGCCGCCGCGGTCCGCAAGGCGGAGGAGTTCGCCGGCAAGGTCGGCAAGATCCGCTCCGGTGGTCGGCGTGGCCTGTTCGGCAAGAAGGCCCAGGCCTCCGGTGCCGGTCTGTACCTCGACGGCGGCTTCGGTGTCGGCAAGACCCACCTGCTCGCGTCGATCTTCCACAGTGTGCCCAGCCCCAAGGCGTTCGGCACGTTCGTCGAGCTGACCCACGTCGTCGGCGCGCTCGGCTTCAACAACGCCGTCGAGCAGCTCTCGGGCCACAGCGTGCTGTGCATCGACGAGTTCGAGCTCGACGATCCGGGCGACACGATGCTCGTCTCGCGGCTGCTGACCGAGCTGTCCGCCCGCGGGGTGTCGATCGTCGCGACGTCGAACACGCTGCCCGGCCAGCTCGGCGAGGGCCGCTTCGCTGCGCAGGACTTCCTGCGGGAGATCAAGAAGCTCGGCTCGATCTTCGAGACCATCCGCGTGGACGGACCGGACTACCGCCACCGCGACCTGCCGCCCGCCCCGGAGCCGATCTCCGACACCGAGCTCGCCGAACTGGCCGACGCCACCCCCGGCTCGACCCTCGACGACTTCGACGCGCTGTGCAAGCACCTGAGCACCCTGCACCCGTCGCGGTACAACAAGCTGATCGAGGGCGTGTCCGCGGTGTTCCTGCGGGGCGTGCACCCGGCGCAGGACCAGTCGGTCGCGCTGCGCCTGGTGGTCCTGGCCGACCGCCTCTACGACGCCAGCATCCCGGTCACCGTCTCGGGCGCGAAGCTCGACGAGATCTTCACCCCGGAGATGCTCGCCGGCGGATACCGGAAGAAGTACCTCCGTGCGACCTCGCGACTGCTGGCGCTCTCGCGCTTCGAGGTCCCGGCCTGACCGTCGGATCTTCTCCAGGGTGAGGGGCCCTGCGTTCGGTCCGACCGAACGCAGGGGCCCCTCACCCGTCCCGGGGGTCAGAACCGGCGTTCGAGCACGAAGTCGTGGTGCAGCTGATCGCCGACCCGGAACCGCTTGGTGCCGATCCGCGCGAATCCCTGCTTCGTGTAGAAGCGTTGCGCGCGAACGTTTTCCTGGTTGACGCCCAGCCACACACTCGCCGCGCCGCGGGCCCTGGCCCGTTCCAGCGCCGCCGCCATCAGCAGGTGCGAGGCGCCCTCACCGTGATGGTCGGGCAGGACGTACAGCTTGCTCAGTTCGACGGTCGGCGTCGCGGCCACCGCGGCCCGGACGTCCGGATCGTCGACGACCCCGTCGACGAGCATCGCGTAGCCCACGATGCCGTCGGCGCCGACGGCCTCGAGCACGACCCGGTCCGGGGCGGCAACGTATTCGGCGAATCGGTCGGCGGAAAGCACGGTGGCGAGGAAGTCCGCGACATCGGATGCGGTGACCGAGGGCGGGCACGCGAGCGGGAAGGTCACCGCCGCGACCGCGGCGAGCTCGGTGGCATCGGCCGCGGCGGCCTCGACGACGGTCAGGATGCCGGTCACAGCCGGTCGACCGCCTGCTTCGCCTCGCGCAGGTTCATGCCGGTCCGGTCGCGCAGCAACTTGACCGCCTCGACCGACTGGCCGTCGCTCTTGAGGGCGCGCAGGGCCGGTTCGAGTTCCGCCCAGCCCGCGGGCGGCGGCACGCTGTCCAGGCCGGCGGTCGGTACCCATTCACCGCGGGCGACGGCGTCGATCGCGGCCTTGGCGTCGGCCAGCCCGACTCCGGTCCGATCCCGCAGCACCTTGATCGCGTGAATGTTCTTGTGGTCGGCGACGAGGCGTTCGATCCGGTCCCGGGACTCGAGGTCGAGGGTGTCCACGAACGTTCCGTAGATCTCCGTGCTCTTCGGGCCGGCGCGCCGGTTGAGCAACCACGCGGTCAACACCGCCGCGTCGACGAGTATCAGCACCACGATGAGCCAGCCCCAGTTCGGCATGGTGCCAGTCAACCACTACCCGGTGTGCTCGACCGCAACCGGTGCCGCGGCGACGCGGGCCGGTCTGAACGCGGGCGCCAGGAGCACCAGGCCGACGGCGAACACCAGTGGAATGGCGAACCCGATCCGCATGTTTGTCAGGTCCGCGATCGCCCCGACTATGCCGCCGCCGACGACCGTGCCCGCGTAGTTGAACAGGTTGAGCCGGGCGATCACGGCATCGGTCTGCTCGGGCGGAGCGAGCCGTCCGGCGGCGCTGAAGCACAGCGGCGCCACGACGGGGACGCCGAGCCCGACGATCAGGAATCCGGCGATCGCCATCGCGGGACTCTGCGCGAACACGACGACCACCAGGCCGACCGCGCCGATGCTTGCTCCGACCCGGACCACCGCGATCTCGCCGTAGCGGCGTACCCAGTAGTCGCCGGTCAGCCGCGAGACGAGCCCCGCACCCTGGTACGCGGCGACCGCGAGCGCCGCGGTGCTGGCGCTCGCGAGCAGCAGGTCCTTGAGGTAGAGCGCCGACCAGTTGCCGACGCTGAAGTCGATGGCGAAGAACAGGGCCATCGCGGCGCCGAGCGCGAGGAACGGCCGCCACGGTATGACGAGCGGGGCGGCGGTCGAGGAGGCGACCTCGGGTCCGACGGCGAGCAGGCGGGGGCCGAGAGTGGCGGTGCCCAGCGCGACGACGACCGCCGCGATCAGAACGGACACCGTCAGGCTCACGTCGAGCGCCGAGCAGACGGAGACGAACAGCGCACCGACGATGGCGCCGACGCTCCACACCGCGTGGAACGAGGACAGGATCGAGCGCCCGTATCGGTGCTGGATCGCGACGGCCTGCATGTTCGCTGCGGCATCGACCATGCCGAGACCGACGCCGTAGACCGCGAATCCGACGAAGAACGGGACCGTGGAGTGCGAGAGCGCTATGGCGATGCCGGCGACGGCGACGACGGCGAGCCCGGACCGCAGCGTCGTCTTGCTGGTGGTCCGGGTGGCGACGAATTCGGCGAGCACGCTGCCGACGCCCGCGACCAGGGAGACCATGACGACCGCGACGACGATGGTGGTGTCGTCGAATCCGAACCGGTCCTTGATCTGGGGCAGCTGGGTGAGCAGCGCCGCGAGGAAGAAGCCCTGCAACCCGAAGGCGGCTGCGGTGCACACACGAGCGGCGCGCTGGGCGGGTGTGACCGGGGCCGTGTCACTGCCGGGGGAGGGTAGCGTCATGAAAGTGGGCTGCTTTCGCCTGGGCCCCTACGGGCGTCTTGTTCACGAATTGAAACACCGGACTGGACGTGTGTCCAACAATTGGTCAGACTCGCCTCATGACTGCCTCCGAGACCAAATTGTCTTTCCCGCAGGACTTTCTGTGGGGAGTCGCCGCCGCCGCCTATCAGATCGAGGGGGCCGTCGACCTCGACGGCCGCGGCCGGTCGATCTGGGACGAGTTCTGCGACCGTCCCGCCGCGGTGGTCGGCGGCGAAACCGGAGCGGTCGCGACCGACCACTACCACCGGTACCGCGAGGACGTCGCGCTGATGCGTGAGCTGGGCGTGGACTCCTACCGCCTGTCGGTGGCCTGGCCTCGGGTGCAGCCGACCGGCAGCGGGGCGGTCAACGAGGCGGGACTGGACTTCTACGACCGGCTCGTCGACGAACTGTGCGCGGCAGGCATCAAGCCGGCCGTCACGTTGTTCCACTGGGACCTCCCGCAGGTCTTGCAGGACGCGGGGGGATGGCTCAACCGAGACACCGCCCAGCGCCTCGCCGAGTACGCGAACATCGTAGGGCGGCGGCTCGGCGACCGGGTCCATATGTGGATGCCGCTCAACGAACCGGTGGTGCACACCCTGTACGGGCACGCGCTCGGCGTCCACGCTCCGGGCCTGGAACTGGGCTTCGGCGCCCTGCAGGCCGCGCACCACCAACTGCTCGGTCACGGCCTGTCGGTGCAGGCGTTGCGGGCCGCGGGTTGCGACAACATCGGCATCGCTTCGAATCACGCGCCGGTGCGCGCGGCGAGCGACTCGGAGGCCGATGTCGAAGCCGCCGACATCTACGATCACATCGTGAACTGGACCTTCGCCGACCCGGTGCTGCGCGGCAGCTACCCCGCCGAGGAGTTGGCCGCGATCCTGCAGGGGCCGGTCGCCGAGGACCTCGAGGTGATCTCGCAGCCGCTCGACTGGTTCGGGATCAACTACTACGAACCGACCGTGATCGCGGCGCCGACCTCCGACGCGGGCAGCACCGGGGTGCTCGAGGTGGACCTGCCGCCCGGAATGCCGTTCCAGCCGGTCGCGCTCGAGGGGTACGACCGCACCGATTTCGGCTGGCCGATCGTGCCCGCCGGCCTGCGCGACATCGTCTCGATCTTCGCCGAGCGGTACGGCGACGCGCTGCCGCCGATCTACATCACCGAGTCGGGCGCCTCGTTCCACGATCCCGACCCGGACGACGACGGCCGCGTGCGGGACGACAAGCGCATCGGCTACCACCGCGATCATCTCGCCGCACTCGGCGAGGCGATGGCGGACGGTGTCGACGTGCGGGGTTACTTCGTGTGGTCGATCACGGACAACTTCGAATGGGCGGCGGGCTACCGCGAGCGCTTCGGTCTGGTGCACGTCGACTACGAGACGCTCGCGCGCACACCGAAGGACTCGTACTTCTGGTACCGGGACCTGATCGCCTCGCAGCGGGCGGGAGGCTGATGGAGAGCCTCGCGAGCCGCGCGGTCCGGATGCGCTTCGCGCTGCGCCGTGGCGGGCGCAGCGCCGCGGCCACCCGTCGTGCGATGGCGGCGCTCGCGGCGCGGCCGAGTCCGCACCGGCCGCCGCGCGGCCTCTGCCGTTCGGTGGACATCCGGCTGGAGACCTCGGCCGCGGGGTGGCCCGTGTACACCCTCGCCCCGCACGGCGCGCCTCGTGGCCTGGACCGGGTGGTGTACCTGCACGGCGGCTCCTACTTCCGCGAGGTCACCCGTCAGCACTGGACTCTCGTCGCGGGCCTGGCGCGCCGCGCGCGCGTGGAGGTCGTGCTGCCGATCTATCCGCTGGCCCCCGGCGCCACGGCGGACGCGGTCGTGCCTGCGGCCGTCGACCTGGTGGAGGTGCTCGGTGCGGACTCGGGGCCCGCGCGGCTGACGCTGTCGGGCGATTCGGCGGGCGGAGGACTCGCGTTGGCCGTCGCGGCCCAGTTGCGCGAACGGACGGGATCCGCTCCGGCGCACACGATCCTGATCTCGCCGTGGCTGGACGTCGCGGTCGACGACCCCGAGATCGCGGTTCTCGCCCCGCACGACCCCTGGCTGACACCCGAGGGCCTGCGCGCCGCGGGCGACGCGTACCGGGGACCGCTCGCGGCCGACGACCCGTGGGTCAGTCCGATCCGCGCCGATCTCGACGATCTGGGACGGATCACCGTGTTCACCGGAACCCGCGACATCCTGCACGCGGACGCCCGCCGGCTGCGCGAGCGAATGTCCGGAGCGGCAACCGCATTCGAGTACCACGAGGCGCCCGGCATGCTGCACGTCTACCCTCTGCTGCCGACGCCCGAGGGCCGGATCGCGAGACGGCAGTTGGTCGCAGCGGTGGGTGCGTCGGTCAGATGAGCGCCCGGGCGCCGGTCACGGGGTGATCGTGTCCGGGTCCGGCCGCCAGTCGTAGACCACCTCGGTGCGTAACAGGATGTCCTGCACGGATCGGCGGCGCGGATCCACGGCAGCCCAGGCGAGTCCGATCGCGAAGAACACGCAGAACAGCGCCCGCAGCACCGCGACGGACCAGCGCACCCGCTGGCCGCGTGTGGTCGTCACGCGCAGGCCCATTGCCTGGGAACCGATTGTCCGACCGGTGGTCGCCCAACAGACCGTGAGGTAGAGCACCGATGTGAAGATCCAGGCGGTGACCGACCACAGGGCCCCGGGTTCGGGGAAGCTGAAGTTCTGTGGCGAGAACAGCAACCGGACGAAGGTCAGGCCCAGGTACGCGCCGCCGAGCAGTGCCAGGACCACGCCCAGGTCGATGGCGGCGCCGAGGCCACGGGTCACGATGCCGGCCGGGCGTCGCTCTGGCGCTGAGTGCGGGTGGGTCATCGCGTCGTCGGATCGTCGTCGGTGCCGGCGGACTCCGATTCGACGGCCTTCTCCTCGGGGACGTCCGCGGGCCGGTCCCGACCGAACAGCCGACCGACGAAGCCGGCGACCGCGTCGTCGGCGTGCATGCCTTGAGTGCGCACCCCGAGCACAGCCTCGGAGGACAGCGATCCGGTGGAGTCGCGGATGATCTGTGGCAGGTCGACGCCCTCGATGATCTGGTCGGCCAGACCCAGCAGATCGATCCGTTCGATGACGGCGTCGATGTCGATCCGTGCGGCGATCGCGTCGATGTCGACCCGATCGATCTGCCTGCCGAGGTCGACGGTGTCCACGATGTAGTCGAGGTCGAGCCGGCGCACGATCGCCGCCAGGTCGATCCGTTCGGCTACCGCGTCCACGTCGATTCCCTGGGCGATCAGGTCGAGATCGACGTGCTCGCGCACGATCTTCGTCAGGTCCACTTCCAGCAGTGCGGCCGCGACCACCTCGCGGATCACGAGGCGCAATGCGGTGCGGGCGAACCGGGTCGCGGCACGCACGTTCTCCTCGCCGCGCGCCACCGCGGTCGCGGTGGCGGCGTCGAGGCGGTCGGCGACGCCGGGGACGGCCCGGACCATCCCGATCGCGGTGCGCCCGGACCATCGGACCAGGTCCAGGGTGCGCGCGGCGGCGCCGACCATCAGGTACAGGGGCTGGGCGCCCTCGCCGGATGCGGACGTCATGGCGGCCACCTCTCCCGTAGAACCACTGTCTCTACCAGTAGATACCGCATCGACCGCACTGGTGTCGCGTTCCGGCGGTTCGTTGGGGAACCGGGATGTGGGCGACCGGCAACACAAACAAGTACGGCCCCCTCGAAAGGGGGCCGTACTTGTCGAATTCTGGTGCGCGATACTGGGATTGAACCAGTGACCTCTTCCGTGTCAGGGAAGCGCTCTCCCGCTGAGCTAATCGCGCAAGTTCACTGCATGAGAGGTGGAGACGGGAATCGAACCCGTGTGCACGGCTTTGCAGGCCGTTGCCTCACCACTCGGCCACTCCACCGCAAGGTTTGCTCAACCTCTCGAGCGGACGACGGGATTCGAACCCGCGACCCCAACCTTGGCAAGGTTGTGCGCTACCAGCTGCGCCACGTCCGCATGCACCGCTCGAATCGGCTCGGCCTCTTCGGTGGTGCGGATGAAACGATAGCCCACGATGTGTGTGGTTCACAATTCGCCCGTCTACCTGCGGCGGAAGCGACCAGATCGGCCCCGGCGGGGGCCGTGGTCACCACACCAACACCGGTTTGACCACCTTTCCGGATGCCTGGTCGGCGACGGCGAGGTTGATGTCCCGGAACGGGTAGGTCGTGACGAGCTCCTCGATCGGGAATCGCCGCGCGGCATGCATTTCGAGCAGGGTCGGGATGAATTGTGCTGCGACGGAATCGCCTTCGATGCAGCCGCGTAGCGACTTTCCGTTCCGCATCAGGTCCTGGACGTCCAGGGTGAGCTCGGATGGGCCGAGGCCGACTGCGACGAGGTCGCCGCGAGTACGCAGCGCCGTGAGTGCCTGTCGCAGCACAGTGGGGTTGCCGGTGGTGTCCACTGCGTGCGTGGCGCCGCCCCCGGTGGCCGCGACGACCCTGTCCACGACGTGCTCGTCGGGTGCGACCGCGGTCGCACCGAACTTCTCGGCCAGCGCGCGACGGTCCGCCACCGGGTCGACCACGACGAGCGTCGTCACGCCCGCCCCTCGCGCCGCGAGAAGTGCTGCCAGGCCGACACTTCCGCCGCCGAACACCACCAGTCGTGAATCCGGTTCCGGCCGCAGCACGTTGAGGACCGCGCCGGCGCCGGTCTGGAAGCCGCAACCCAGCGGTGCGGCGACGGACAGGTCCACGCCTTTGTCCACTACCACCGCGTTGTCCGCGGACGCGATCGCGTACTGCGCGAAGCTGGACTGGCCGAAGAAGGCGGCGCGGACCGGGTTCCCGTTGCGGTGCACCGTCGCCGAGCCGTCGGCCCGCCGACCGGAGTTGTTCAGTCGCAGCGACTGTTCGCAGTAGGCGGGCCGGCCGGCCAGGCACTGCTCGCACCCGGCGCAGTGTCGGTATGTCAGTACGACGTGGTCGCCCGGTGCGACGCCGCGAACCGCAGCGCCGACCTCCGTCACCACACCGGCGCCCTCGTGTCCGAGGATCGACGGGCCGGCGTCGGCCGGCGTCACCGCCTGGGTGACCAGATCCGTGTGGCACAGACCGGCGGCGACGATCCGCACCAGTATCTCGTCCGGGCGGAGGCCGTCGAGTTCGACGGCCTCCAGCGTGAAGGGTGTCTTCGGTCCGTAGGAGAGCGCCGCCGTCGCACGCACGTCAGGCTCGCTCGAGCAGGAAGTAGAAGTGCTGGTCGTTGTCGAGCACCAGTGCGGGTTTGCCGTTCATGATGCCCATGAGGGTGTCGGCGTCCACCCGCTTGAAGTGGTCGAAGATCGGGGAGCCGTCGTAGACCATGGTCGCGGTCACCTCGCCGCGGAACTCGACGTTCCACAGGCTGGCCTCGCCGTTGCCGGACTTGGTGTCGGAGAACAGGCTTCCGTCCTCGGCGCGACAGATCAGCGGTTTGGCGTCGAGCACGGAGTCGAACCTCTTGCCGTACCACCGGCCGGCGACCAGTTTGTCGTGCAGTCGGTGGCCGGTCGCGAAGTCGTCGCCCTTCCACGCGCCGAGGACCTCCTCGGCCCGCACCGGGTCGAGGGCGGCCCAGATCGCGTCCAGTTCGGCGGGGGAGACGTCGGCCTCCTGGGCGCGCAACTCGTCGAACCGGACTCGGGCCTGATCGATGTTCACTGCCTGCTCCTCGTCGGTTGGCGAACCAATCTGTTCGTGAACCGCGGACGCTACGCCGAACCGAATGGTTCGGCAACGGTTCTAGGATGTGCCCATGCGTTCTGCAGGTGAGGCCACCCGAGACCGGATCCTCGTGGCGGCGAAGGTGGAGTTCGCGCGCTACGGGGTGGCGGGTGCGCGCATCAACCGCATCGCGGCAGAGGCGAGGGCCAGCAAGGATCGCCTGTATGCCTACTTCGCGAGCAAGGAGGAACTCTTCGCCGAGGTGACCCGGCGCTGGGTGGTCGAGACCACCGAGGAGACCGCGCTGCGTGGAGACGACCTTGCCGGCTACACCGGGCGACTGTTCGACAACTACCTCGCCCACCCCGAGAACGCGCGGTTACAGGAGTGGGCCGATCTCGAGGCCCCGGAACTCGTCGGGGCCGACGACGTCCGGACCGAGGCGGTGCGCTCGAAACTCGCCGAGATCCGGCGTGGCCAGCGCGACGGGTACATCGACCCGACGTGGAATCCCGGGGAACTGCTGGTCGTGGTCACCGGCATCGCGAGGTCGCTGGCGCTGCCGCCCCAGCACGGCAAGGGCGGTCGTGAGGTCGCGGACCGACGGCGCGCTGCCGTCGACGCGGTCCGCCGCCTGATCGGAGCGGTTTCGTAGCCGCACTCGCCGCGAAACGACGAAAGCCGGTACACCCGTGGGTGTACCGG
>NZ_JBHZAH010000081.1:0-23736 GCF_042754225.1 Rhodococcus sp. NPDC059234 | reverse complement strand
CCATCGGTCACGATGGTGCCCCCGAGGCGTTTCGCCCCGGGATCGACCGAGGAGGCAGCACGATCATGCGAGTGACGGTCGCCGGTTCGTCCGGCCTCATCGGGACGGCCCTCGTCGCCTCGTTGCGCGCCGACGGCCACGAGGTGCGGCGCCTGGTACGCAGGCCCGCCGCGGCCCCCGACGAGTTCACGTGGTCGCCGCCGGACGACGAGATCGACCTGCGCGCGCTCGCGGACGTGGACGCGGTGGTCAACCTGTGCGGGGCGGGCATCGGCGACCGGCGCTGGTCCGGGCCGTACAAGCAGATACTGCGCACGAGCCGGACCGACACCACCCGCGTCGTCGCCGGCGCCGTCGCACGGTCCGGGGTACCGATGCTGGTCAACGCGAGCGCAGTCGGCATCTACGGCGACACCGGCGACCGCGCGGTCGACGAGTCGAGCCCGACCGGCAGCGGATTTCTCGCCGACCTGTGCCGGGACTGGGAGCTCGCCGCCGAGCCTGCGTCCGCAGCGGGCGTCCGCACGGTGCTGCTCCGCAGCGGGACCGTGGTGTCGCCGTACGGCGGACTGCTGGGCAGGTTGCGCCCACTGTTCGGGTTGGGTCTCGGCGGCCGCCTCGGCAGCGGCAGGCAGTACCTGTCCTGGATCTCGCTCGAGGACGAGCTCGAGGCGATCAAGTTCGCGCTGCGCACCGAGTCACTGAACGGACCGGTCAACTCGACCGGCCCGTCGCCCGTCACCAACGCCGCGTTCACCGCGGATCTCGGGCGCGCGCTGCACCGCCCGACCCCGTGGATCGTCCCGCGATTCGCCGTCCGCGCGTTGGTCGGCGAGTTCGCCGACGCGGCGGTGCTGACGGGCCAGCGGGTCCTGCCGACCGTCCTCGAAGGGGCGGGATTCGTCTTCCGCCACAACACGTTCGGCGAGGCGCTCGACGCCGCCCTGTCGCAGTGACCCGCCCCGCACGACGCCGACCGGAGGCGGGCGTAACGTGTCCGGAATGAGCAGCACCACCTCCTCGATCCGACTCGCCACCGACCCACTCGACGTGCGGCACCTCGGCCGGGTCGACTACCTCGAGGCCTGGGACCTGCAGCGCGGCCTCGCCGACGAGCGCGCCGCCGACCGCGGTCGCGACACCCTGTTGCTGCTCGAGCACCCGTCCGTCTACACGGCGGGCCGCCGCACCGCGCCCGAGGACCGGCCGGCCGACGGCACCCCCGTGATCGACGTGGACCGCGGCGGCAAGATCACCTGGCACGGACCCGGCCAGCTGGTGGGCTATCCGATCGTCAAGCTCGCCGAACCGGTCGACGTGGTCAAGTACGTGCGCCGCATCGAGGAGGCCCTGATCTCGGTGTGCGCCGGACTCGGCGTGGACTGCGGGCGCGTCGAGGGACGCTCCGGCGTCTGGCTGCCCGCCTCGCTCACCGACGGGACCTGGCTGCCCGAACGCAAGATCGCCGCGATCGGCGTGCGGGTGCAGCGCGGTGTCGCGTTGCACGGATTCGCGCTCAACTGCGACGCGGCGCTCGACGCCTTCGACGAGATCATTCCGTGCGGAATCACCGACGCCGGCGTCACCTCGCTGACCCGCGAGCTCGGGCGCCGGGTCACCGTCGCGGAGGTGACCCCGGCCGTCGTCACCGCGATCATCGCGGCCTTCGACGGCTCGCTGCCGGTCACCGAGCACGACATCGAGCGGATCACCTTCGACGCCGCTGCCGCGGCCACCCGGCCGGTGACCACACCGGACTTCACCACGCACCGCTTCCGCTGACCGGCACCGCCGAGCACCTCGTTTCGGGTGACCTTCCGGGGCAAACCCCGACGAAACCACCGCTGGCTCCGGGCGTAGCATCGAACGTGTGACTGTGGCCCCAGAAGGACGCAAACTGCTCCGCATCGAGACCCGAAACGCGGAAACCCCGATCGAACGCAAGCCCAACTGGATCAAGACCCGCGCGAAGATGGGCCCGGAGTACACCGAGCTCAAGTCGCTGGTCCGCAGTGAGGGTCTGCACACGGTGTGCGAGGAAGCCGGCTGCCCCAACATCTACGAGTGCTGGGAGGACCGCGAGGCGACCTTCCTGATCGGCGGCGAGCAGTGCACGCGCCGCTGCGACTTCTGCCAGATCGACACCGGCAAGCCCGCCGCCCTCGACCGGGACGAGCCGCGCCGGGTCGCCGAGTCCGTGCAGTCGATGGGGCTGCGCTACTCGACCATCACCGGTGTCGCCCGCGACGACCTGCCCGACGGCGGGGCCTGGCTGTACGCGGAGACCGTGCGCCAGATCCACGAGATGAACCCGGGCACCGGCGTCGAGAACCTGATCCCCGACTTCAACGGCAAGCCCGAGCTGCTGGCCGAGGTGTTCGAGTCCCGACCCGAGGTGCTCGCCCACAACGTCGAGACGGTCCCGCGCATCTTCAAGCGCATCCGGCCCGCGTTCCGATACGAGCGCTCGCTCGGCGTCATCACCGCCGCCCGTGACTTCGGCCTGGTCACCAAGTCGAACCTGATCCTCGGCATGGGCGAGACCCCGGAGGAGATCCGGCAGGCGCTGGTCGACCTGCACGACGCCGGCTGCGACATCGTCACGATCACCCAGTACCTGCGGCCGTCGCCGCGGCACCATCCCGTCGAGCGCTGGGTCAAGCCCGAGGAGTTCGTCGAGCACTCCGCGTTCGCCACCGACCTCGGCTTCGCGGGGGTCATGGCCGGACCACTGGTCCGCTCCTCCTACCGGGCCGGACGGCTGTACGCGCAGGCGATGGCCCATCACGGTCGCGCACTTCCGGAGGGCCAGGCGCACCTCGCCGCGGAGGGCAGTGCCTCCCAGGAGGCGAGTTCGCTGATGGCCCGCCTGGCCGGCGCCTGACCCGAGCGCCGGTCGGGTGCGGTTCGCGTGCGGCACGGGACGTATCCTGTGAGGTATGGCGAACGGCAAGGGCAAGGAATCCAACGAGGCGAAGGCCGCGGCGAAAGCGGCACGCAGGCAGGCATCGAAGGAGCGGCGTAGCCAGCTCTGGCAGGCCTTCCAGATGCAGCGCAAGGAAGACAAGCTGCTGCTGCCGTTGATGATCGGCGCGGTGGTCGGTCTCGCGGTGGTGTTCTTCCTCGTCGGCCTGATCTTCGGAATCGAGTGGTTCCTGCTTCCGGTCGGCATCCTGCTCGGTGTGCTGGCCGCATTCATCATCTTCGGTCGCCGCGTGCAGAAGACCGTCTACGGCAAGGCCGACGGTCAGGCCGGCGCCGCCGCCTGGGCACTGGACAACCTGCAGGGCAGCTGGCGCGTGACCAACGCGATCGCGGGCACCACCCAGCTCGACGCGGTGCACCGCGTGATCGGGCGGCCCGGCGTGATCCTGGTCGCCGAGGGCGCGCCGCAGCGGGTGAAGTCCCTCCTCGCGCAGGAGAAGAAGAAGACCGCGCGACTGGTGGGCGACACCCCGATCTACGACATCGTCGTGGGCAACGAGGAGGGACAGATCCCGCTCTCGCAGCTGCAGAAGTACATGTCGAAGCTGCCGAAGAACATCGACACCAAGCGGATGGACACCATCGAGTCGCGCCTCGCCGCGATCGGCACCCGCGGCGGCCCGGCAATGCCGAAGGGACCGATCCCCGGCGGCGCGAAGATGAAGGGCGTGCAGCGCACGATGCGTCGCCGCTGACCGCGACCTCCGCGTCGCGACCGTCACACGGTGAGGAGAACCTTCGGTCGGTCAGACTGGCCGGGGGTTCCCCTCACCCGTGTCGGGGGATGCTCGGCCGGCTAGCGGGAACGGATCAGCATGGTGCCGGTGGCGCGGTCGTGCATGCCGCGGCCGTCGTGGTCGGTGATCAGCGCCGGCACCACGAACACCAGCAGCACCTGCCGGACCAGCGCCCGGACGAATCCCACCGGGACCGGGCGGTCGACGCGGGCCACTCCGATACCGACCGTGAACTGGCCGGGCGTGAAGGCGAACAGCGACACCGTCGCGACACCGAGCACGAACCACACGATCAGGGCGACGGTGTTGATCAGCCCGCCGGTCCAGTCGCCGCGGACCAGCAGCGAGGCCACGCCCACCGCGATCGCCCAGTCGATCGCGAGCGCCAGCACGCGACGTCCCGCGCCCGCGGCCGCACCGGGGCCGGACTCGGGCAGTCCGAGCTTCTCCCCGCGGTACCGACCCACCTCCTGCTCCTTCGGCAGGGCCGCCGTCGGGCCGGAGAGCCAGGATCCAGTCATACGCGCCATGGGTCCAGGATAGGCGCGCACTCGAGTGCTCACGGCGACGACCTCCCCGGTGTGACGTACGTCGTTTTTCAAGACGTGTAACACTGACGAAACACAGCCTTGATTGTTGGGCAACACCGAGTCCATACCGTCGCCTCGACGAAACCCGCCGCAATCACTACTGGCTGGGACCCAACTGAAGGAGCACAAGCGTGGCGTTCAGCACGGCCGACGAGGTCATCAAGTACATCGCCGACGAAAAAGTCGAGTACGTGGACATCCGGTTCAGTGACCTGCCCGGCGTCCAGCAGCACTTCTCGATCCCGGCCTCCGCGTTCAACAAGGACGTCTTCGAGGACGGCCTCGCGTTCGACGGTTCGTCGGTCCGCGGCTTCCAGTCGATCCACGAGTCCGACATGATGCTGCTGCCGGACGTCTCGACCGCGCGCATCGACCCCTTCCGGCACGCCCGCACGCTGAACATGGACTTCTTCGTCCACGACCCGTTCACCCGTGAGTCCTACAGCCGTGACCCCCGCAACGTCGCCCGCAAGGCGGAGGAGTACCTGGTCAGCACCGGCATCGCCGACACCGCGTACTTCGGCGCCGAGGCCGAGTTCTACATCTTCGACTCGGTCCGCTACGACTCGGGCATGAACGGCGCCTTCTACGAGCTGGACTCGATCTCCGGCTCCTGGAACACCGGCAACGAGGTCAACGCCGACGGCAGCCCGAACCTCGGCTACAAGGTCCGCCCGAAGGGTGGCTACTTCCCCGTCGCCCCGTACGACCACTACGTCGACCTGCGCGACGAGATCTCCACCAACCTGACCAACGCGGGCTTCGAGCTCGAGCGCGGCCACCACGAGGTCGGCACCGGCGGCCAGCAGGAGATCAACTACAAGTTCAACACCCTGCTCGCGGCGGCCGACGACCTGCAGCTGTTCAAGTACATCGTCAAGAACACCTGCTGGCAGAACGGCAAGTCCGCCACCTTCATGCCGAAGCCCCTCTTCGGCGACAACGGCTCGGGCATGCACGTGCACCAGTCGCTGTGGAAGGACGGCAAGCCGCTCTTCCACGACGAGTCCGGTTACGCCGGCCTGTCGGACCTGGCTCGCTGGTACATCGGCGGCATCCTGCACCACGCGCCGTCGCTGCTGGCGTTCACCAACCCGACCATCAACTCGTACCACCGTCTGGTGCCGGGCTACGAGGCCCCGATCAACCTGGTGTACAGCCAGCGCAACCGCTCGGCGGCCGTGCGCATCCCGATCACCGGCAACAACCCGAAGGCCAAGCGCCTCGAGTTCCGCGCGCCGGACTCCTCGGGCAACCCGTACCTGAACTTCGCCGCGCAGATGATGGCCGGCCTGGACGGCATCAAGAACAAGATCGAGCCGATGGCGCCGGTCGACAAGGACCTCTACGAGCTCCCGCCGGAGGAGGCCCGCAACATCCCGCAGGCCCCCACCAGCCTCAACGCGGTGATCGACCGCCTCGAGCAGGATCACGACTACCTCACCGAGGGCGGCGTCTTCACCACCGACCTCATCGAGACCTGGATCTCGATCAAGCGCGAGCAGGAGATCGCCCCGGTCAACCTGCGGCCGCACCCGTACGAGTTCCAGCTGTACTACGACGTGTAAGTCGTACGCCCCACCTGACCTGCTCCGGAGCGGTTGAAACGCCGCCCGGATACGCAGTCAGTACGCAGTAGCTGCAGACGAGTCCATCCGCGCCGCGATCACAACACCGATCGCACTGCGGGTGGACTCGTCTGCGTCCGGCGACGTGTGCAACGCGGTCAGGCAGTGCCTGAGCGGTACCTCGGACAGTCGGGGCTCAGCGACACATTCGGCCGCTTCGTCGACGGCGCATTCGATCGGCACCCATCCAATAGCCAGTCATACGAAACACCCATCGACCTGCGCGGTAGCGCTGTCGTCCATTCGATCGACGCGTCGATCGGCCTGGTAGAACTCTGGGTCGAACCGCAGCAACGCTGAATGGCGCTGCACCGATCGACAGACCTCTCAGCGCATAGGAGTTGCCGTGTCAACGTTCCTCAGCATGGTCGGCCTCGGAGCCATGATCATCGGGCTGTTGGCAGTGATCCGGGGAAGGCTCGCCTGGGCACGCATCTCGAATCGCAAGACCGCGGCCCTGTTCATCGCCGGATCCTTCGGCGTCATGATGATCGGCGGTGCACTCGCGCCCGAGCCGACCGTGCGGGAGGATGTGAGCCCCGTCCGGGTGGTGACGTCTTCGACTACCGCGGCCACCGTCGCGTCAACTACGCGCGTCGCCGCGACGACCACCACGACGTATCCGTCCGCCACAGCCACGTTCGACGCTCCAACCACGACACGGCCCCCAGTCGTTACGACAACCGTTGCGCCGCCCCCAGTTCTGTACACGCCTCCCTCGACGAATGTCGCGGTCGCACCGCTACTCGCGCCTCCCGCCGCACCGATTGACGCTTCGCCCCATATCCAGGTTCAGTCTCCGCCAGGACCGTCCGGGGGCATCGGCGGTGGTGCCAGCGGCCGCGAAGGCACCGGAGGCGCGGGCACCGGAGGCGGCGGTTGGGGCGAGTGCGGTGACGGCTACTACCTCAATACGGCCGGGGACTGCATACACTCCCCCAGCTCAGGCCCCCAAGCTCCGTCAGGTGCGTCTGCGCAGTGCGAGGACGGAACCTACAGCTACAGCAAGTCGCGGCGAGGAACGTGCTCCCACCACGGTGGAGTCGCAGCCTGGTTCTGACCAGGTAGTCAAGCGCGACTGCGTCCGTGCATCCGGAACGCCGGAAAATAGGGGTAACCCTGGCGGACGAGCGCCGACCGGCCAGGTCACCGCCCGCAGCGGCGTCCCAACCCTTCGGTTGGGGCGCCGTTGTCTGTTCGAGACCGACACGCCGCATCCGCCGTTCTTTTGCGCGAACACAGATCTGCGAGCAATGTGATGTTCAAGGGTTGCGCGAACGGGAGGTGGCGCGGGTGGACTTCCAGGCTTGGTGGAACTTCGTGTCCGCGCGCCGCAGCCAGCTGTTCACCGACTCGTATCTCCACGTGAGCGCGGTCGTGCAGTCGATCGTGATCGCGACGATCATCGCCGTCGGCGTCGGCATCCTCGTCTACCGCAGCCCGATAGGCTCAGCCGTCGCCACCGGACTGGCGAGCACCATCCTCACGGTGCCCTCGTTCGCCCTGTTGGGGCTGCTCATCCCGATTCTCGGCCTCGGCGTCCGCCCGACCGTCACCGCACTGGTGCTCTACGGACTGCTGCCGATCATCCGCAACACCATCATCGGCCTCGCCGCGGTGGACCCGGCGATCACCGACGCCGCGCGCGGGGTGGGGATGAATCGCCTTCGCGTGCTCGGACGGATCGAGATGCCGCTGGCCTGGCCGTCCATCCTGGCCGGGATGCGGGTCAGCACCCAGATGCTGATGGGCATCCTGGCAATCGCCGCCTACGCCAAGGGCCCGGGCCTGGGCAACCTGATCTTCTCCGGCCTGTCCCGGGTGGGCAGTCCGACCGCGGTGCCGCAGGCACTGACCGGCACCGTGCTCATCGTCATCCTGGCCCTGATCCTGGACGCGCTCTACGTCCTGCTCGGCCGACTCACCACCTCGAAGGGGATCCGTTGACCGACACCGCATCTCGTCACGACACCGCCTCCCCCGAGGGGTCCGGGCCCAACGGCCACGTGCACGGGGTCGAGATCGTGCTCGAGGACGTGGTCAAGCGCTACCCCGGCCAGGAGGCGGCCGCCGTCGACGGCGTCTCGATGACCATCCCGGCGGGCGAGACGGTGGTGTTCGTCGGGCCGTCCGGCTGCGGCAAGACCACCACCATGCGGATGATCAACCGGCTCATCGAACCCACCTCCGGAAAGATCACCATCGGCGGCCGGGACGCGCTCTCGATCGACCCCGACCACCTGCGCCGCGGGATCGGCTACTCCATCCAGCAGGCCGGCCTGTTCCCACATCTCACGGTCGCCAAGAACGTCGCGACCGTCCCCGGCCTGATCGGGTGGGACCGCAAGCACATCACCGAACGCACCGACGAGATGCTCGACCTGGTCGGCCTCGACCCCGACACCTACCGGGACCGGTACCCGCGGCAGCTGTCCGGCGGCCAGCAGCAGCGGGTCGGGGTGGCCCGCGCGCTCGCGGCGGATCCGCCGGTGCTCCTGATGGACGAGCCATTCGGCGCCGTCGACCCGATCACCCGCGGTCTGCTGCAGGACGAGCTGATGCGACTGCAGTCCGAACTCGGCAAGACGATCGTGTTCGTCACCCACGACTTCAACGAGGCCGTCAAGCTCGGCGACCGAATTGCCGTGCTGGGCAGCCAGTCCCACATCATGCAGTACGACACCCCGGAGGCGATCCTGGCGAATCCCGCCAACGACATGGTCGCCGGGTTCGTCGGGGCCGACGCCTCCCTCAAACAGTTGACCCTCAGCCGGGTCCGGGACGTGCGCCTGCTGCAGTGTCCCACCGCGCCGGAGGACGGCTCGGTCGACGAGTTCCGGCGCGCGCTGCTCGCCCGCAAGCGGCAGTGGGGCCTGATCCTCGACCGCCGCGACCGCCCGGTGCGGTGGGTCTCCCCCGCGCACCTGACGGGTGCGACCTCGTTGCGCGACGTCGGCGATCCGGTCGGCGAGATCGTGTCCGTGCAGTCGACGTTGCAGGACGCGCTCGAGGCCCTGCTCGTCGAGTCCAGCGCCTCGACGGTCGTGACGGGCCTGCGCGGCGAGTACGCCGGACTGATCACCATCGACACCCTCGTCGACGAGCTCCGCGAACTGCGCGAGGAGCACGCGCACGACCACGACGAGGCGGACGACGATCTCGACGCGCCACCCGGCCGTCACCAGGCACCCGAGGACACCGAGCCGTGACCGCGGGCATCGACACCAGTTCCACCGGCCGCGCGGACCGGGTGCGCCTGCTGGCCCAGCCGGCACTGGTGCTGATCCTCGTCGGCGGGGTACTGGGCTGGGCGTTCACCCGCGACCTCTCCGCCACCCAGCAGGCCAGCATCAGCGTGTCCAACCTCGCGCACCTGACCTGGCAGCACGTGCTCATCACCGTCGCGGTGGTGGTGATCGTGCTGGTGTTGTCGGTGCCGCTGGGCACGCTGCTCACCCGTCCCGGGTGGACCCGGCTCGCGCCGCTGTTCGTCGGGATCGCGAACATCGGCGCCGCGGCCCCCGCGATCGGCCTGCTGGTGCTGTTCTACCTCGCCACCCGCACCACCGGGTTCTGGGTCGGGGTGCTGCCGATCGCGTTCTACTCACTGCTTCCGGTGTTGCGCAACACGATTCTGGGATACCAGGAGGTCGATCGCACGCTGATCGACGCGGGCCGGGGGCAGGGCATGTCGGCGTTGACGGTGCTGCGCCGAGTGGAGTTCCCGATGGCGGTGCCGTACATCCTGGCCGGCCTGCGCACCTCCCTGGTGCTCGCGGTCGGCACCGCCACCCTGTGCTTCCTGGTCAGCGCGGGCGGCCTCGGGATCCTGATCGACACCGGATACAAGTTGCGCGACAACGTGACCCTCGTGGTGGGCGCCGTGCTCGCGGTCTCGCTGGCGCTGCTGGTCGACTGGCTCGGCGCGCTGGCCGAGACCTACCTCGGTCCGAAGGGGCTGCGCTGACATGGCCGGACGACGAAGGGTCCTGTGGCGCAAGGCCGCGACGTTCGCGATGGCCGCCGCGACGGCGGTCGCCCTGGCCTCGTGCGGTCTCGAGTCCGGCGGCGCGCTGCCGCTGAAGGTCGGGCCGGGCAGCATCACCCCGGTCGAGGGGCTCGAAGGGGTGCCGATCACGGTCGGCTCCAAGGACTTCACCGAGCAGATCATTCTCGGGTACATCATCGAGTTTGCCCTGTCCGCCGCGGGAGCGGACGTCCGCGACCTCACCAACATCCAGGGGTCCAACAGCACCCGGGACGCCCAACTGCACGGCCAGATCGACGTCACCTACGAGTACACGGGCACCGGGTGGATCAACTACCTCGGCCACGAACACCCGATTCCCGACCCGACCGCCCAGTTCGAGGCGGTCCGCGACGAGGACCTCGCCCGCAACGGCATGGTGTGGACCGATCCGGCGCCGATGAACAACACGTACGCGCTGGCGACCAACCGAGCCACCGCCGAGGCCACCGGGGTGCGCACCCTCTCGGACTACGCGGCCCTGGTCAACCGCGACCCGGCCGCGGCGGCCACGTGCGTGGAGACGGAGTTCAACGTCCGCCAGGACGGGTACCCCGGCATGGCGGCCGCCTACGGATTCGACCCGGCCAAGGCACAGAAGCAGATTCTGCAGACGGGCATCATCTACCAGGCCACCGCCGACGGCAGCCAGTGCAAGTTCGGCGAGGTCTTCACCACCGACGGCCGGATCATCGCGCTGGACCTGGTCCTGCTCGACGACGACCGCTCCTTCTTCCCGAAGTACAACCCCGCGCTGACGATGCGAGCGGACTTCGCGAACGAGCACCCTCAGGTCGCGCAGGTGATGGCGCCGATCTCGGCGGCGTTGACCAACGAGGAGATCACCGAACTGAACCGTCGTGTCGACGTCGACGGGCTCGAGCCCGCCGACGTGGCCAGGCAGTGGCTGGTGGACAAGGGTTTCGTCACCGCCGCGGACTGACCTGGCTCCTCGGGCGTCGTCTCGGCCCGCTCAGTACCGGCGTGCGGCGAAGAACGGCATCGAGTCCAGCGGCGCCCGCTTGACCGGCTGGCCCTCCGTCGGCGCGTGCACGACCATGCCGCCGCCCGCGTACAGCCCGACGTGCTCGGCGCCGTAGAAGAACACCGCGTCACCGGGCTGCAGGTCTGCCTTGGAAACCGGCGCTCCGCCGTTGACCTGGTCGTACGTGACGCGCGGGAGGGAGACCCCGGCCTGCCGGTAGGCCCACTGGACCAGGCCCGAGCAGTCGAACGCGTTCGGGCCGGTGGCTCCCCAGACGTAGGGCGAACCGAGCTTGGTCTGGGCGGCGTCGAGCGCCCGCTGCCCGTGGGACGCGGCGATCGGTGCCCCGGGAGCCCCGGGAACCCCGGGCAGGCCCGGGACGTCGAATGTCCCCACTCCCGGGATCGTGATGGGCTGTGCCAGCGCGGGGGCCGCGGGCAGGGCCACTGCGCCGCCGACGATGGCGGCGCCGACGGCGATCGCACGAACCGATCGACGAAGTCGGTGGGTGTGCGTCAGGGTGTGCTTCGACATCGAGCGGGTCCTCCGAGCGTTTCCCGCCGACGACCAGGTGTCATCGGCTTGCGAAACGAGAGTCCCTGTCGTTGGGCGTCGGGACACGGGCACAAATACCCGGAGACATACCTGTTATCAAATTTGCGCAGAACCCACGTATCGTGATATACGCCGTAAGGAGACCGACTATTGTCCCCCGAAAACCCGCTCGACCACGGCCTTCGCCCGGCGCGTCACCCGCAGGTAGTTGTCGAGGAACTCCCCGGCATCCGCGCTGTTCCAGCCCGCGACCTGCGCGACCGCGGCGAGCACCCGCCCGGGCCCGGGCAGCTGATCGGACGGTTTGCCCCGCACCAGCACAAGCGCGTTGCGGGCCTTCGTCGCCGTCAGCCAGGCCTCGCGGAGCAGTTCGATGTCCGTCTCGCTCATCAGCTCGGCGGCACCGATCGCGTCGAGCGTCTCGAGCGTCGAGGTGTTGTGGAGTGCGGGCACCTCGTCCGCGTGGCGCAGCTGAATCAGCTGGACGGTCCACTCGATGTCGGCCAGTCCGCCGCGTCCGAGCTTGGTGTGGGTGGCCGGGTCGGCGCCGCGCGGCAGGCGCTCGGAGTCCACCCGCGCCTTGATCCGGCGGATCTCGCGGACCGCCTGCTCGGAGACGCCCCCCTCGGGGTAGCGGGTCTCGTCGATCATGCGCAGGAAGCGAAGGCCGAGATCCGGGTCGCCGGCGACGGTGTGCGCGCGCAGCAACGCCTGGACCTCCCAGGCCTGCGCCCACTGCCGGTAGTAGGCCTGGTACGAGGCGAGGGTGCGCACCACCGGCCCGTTCCGACCCTCCGGGCGCAGCCCCGTGTCCACCTCGAGCGGCGGGTCCGTGCTGGGCGCGCCGAGCAGCTTGCGCACCCGGTCGGCGATGGTGTTCGCCCACTTGACCGCCCGCACCTCGTCCTGGCCGGGCAGCGGCTCGCACACGAACAGCACGTCGGCGTCGGAACCGTAGCCGAGTTCGCCGCCGCCGAGCCGTCCCATGCCGATCACCGCGAACGACGCCGGCGCGGGCTCACCCCGCTCGACCTCGCTGGCCCGGATCACCGCGTCCAGGGCCGCACCGAGCACCGCCGCCCACACCGAGGACAACGCCCGGCACACCTGCGGCACGTCGAGCATCCCGAGCACGTCCGCCGAGGCCACCCGCGCGAGCTCGTGCCTGCGCAGCGACCGCGCGGCGCCGACCGCGCGGCCGGGATCGTCGTAGCGCGCGGAGGACGCCAGGATCCCACGTGCCACCTCGTCCGGATCGACATCGAGCAGGCGCGCACCGTTCGGGCCGTCCGCGAACAGCCGCAGCACGTCCGGCGCCTTGATCAACAGGTCCGGGATGTACGCCGAGGACCCGAGCACGATCATCAGCCGCTGCGCCACCGCCCCCTCGTCGCGCAGCACCCGCAGGTACCAGTCCGCGTCGACCATCGCGTCGGACAGTCTGCGGTAGGCCAGCAGTCCGGCGTCGGGATCCGGTGTGTCGCTGAGCCATTCGAGCAGGGTCGGCAGCAGCAGGGCCTGGATGCGCCCCTTGCGCGACGCCCCGCCGGTGAGCGCCTTGAGATGCCCGAGGGCGTTCTCCGGCGCCGTGTACCCGAGGGCCGCGAGCTGCCTCGTCGCCGCGTCCGGGCTCAGCCGGATCGCGTCCTTGTCCAGGCGCGCAACCGATTCCAGCAGCGGACGGTAGAACAGCTTGGCGTGCAGGCGACGGATCCGCAGCGCGTTGCGCTTGATCTCGGCATTGAGCACGCCGAGCGAGTCGGTGCGACCGTCGGGACGCATGTGGGCGGCGCGCGCCAGCCAGCGCAGGCCCTCCTCGTCGTCGGCGGGCGGCAGGGTGTGCGTGCGCTTGAGTTTCTGCAGTTGCAGCCGGTGCTCGATCAGCCGGAGGAACTCGTAGGACGCGGTCAGGTTCGCGGCGTCGTCGCGGCCCACGTACCCGCCCGCGGCCAGCGCGGTCAGCGCGTCGATGGTGCTCTGCACCCGGAGCGACTCGTCGGCGCGGCCGTGCACCAGTTGCAGGAGCTGGACGGCGAACTCGACGTCGCGCAGGCTGCCGCGCCCGAGCTTGATCTCGCGCTCGCGCAGCTCGGCGGGGACCATCTCCTCGACCCGGCGGCGCATGGCCTGCAGGTCGGTGACGAAGTCGTCGCGTTCCGACGCGGTCCACACCAGCGGGTTCAACGCGTCGAAGTACCGCTGCCCGAGTTCGAGGTCGCCGGTTGCCGGTCGCGCCTTGAGCAGCGCCTGGAACTCCCAGGTCTTGGCCCAGCGCTTGTAGTACGCCACGTGCGATTCGAGGGTGCGCACCAGTTCGCCGCGCTTGCCCTCCGGCCGCAGCGCGGCGTCGACGTCGAAGAACGCCGAGGAGCCGATGCGCATCAGTTCGCCCGCGAGCCTGCTGGTGGACGCGTCGGACGGTTCGGCGACGAAGACCACGTCCACGTCGCTGACGTAGTTCAGTTCGCGGGCACCGCATTTGCCCATCGCGATCACCGCGAGCCGGGCCGGGCACTGCTGGTCCGGGTAGATGGTCGCGACCGCGACCGAGAGCGCCGCGGTGAGCGCCGCGTCGGCCAGGTCGGAGAGCTGGTGGCCGACGGTCTGGTACGGCAGTACCGGCTCGTTCTCGACGACGGCGGCCAGGTCCGCGGCCGCCAGCACCATCAGCTGGTCGCGGTACGTCTTGCGCAGCGCGGCCACCGCGGCCGGGCCGGTGATGCCCGCCCGGTAGATCAGATTCGTCGGGGACGCCGAACCGTCGGGGACGGCCTGCACCGACTCGAGCAGTTCGTCGGTGAGCTGCTTGCGGGACGGCAATCCCTTGTCCCCGAGCAACAGTCGCCAGCCGGTCGGGTCCGCCGCGAGGTGGTCGGCGAACGCGCTCGACGCACCGATCACCCCGAGCAGCCGGCCGCGCAGCGTGCTGTCGCCGCGCAGCGCGGCGTCGAGTTCGGCCCAGTCGTCGCCGAGGCCGTCCCGCAGACGGACCAGGGTACGAAGCGCGAGGTCCGCGTTCGCGGCCCGCGACAGCGACCA
Organism: Rhodococcus sp. NPDC059234; assembly: GCF_042754225.1. Lineage (NCBI taxonomy): Bacteria > Bacillati > Actinomycetota > Actinomycetes > Mycobacteriales > Nocardiaceae > Rhodococcus > Rhodococcus sp. NPDC059234. The sequence goes on along the minus strand of NZ_JBHZAH010000081.1, from coordinate 9,190 downwards.
GAGCAGGTCGACGCTCTCGGTGTTGACCCAGCCGAGCGCGGCCAGTTCCTCGGGCGCGCTCGCCTCGAGCAGGCCCAGGCGACCGACGCTGGGAATGGCAGATCGGGCGGTAGGCGGCTTGACCATCGGCGCTCTACAGACCGAGGTAGGTCTCGAGCTCGAACGGGGTCACCCGGCTGCGATACTCCTCCCACTCCCGCCGCTTGTTGCGCAGGAAGAAGTCGAACACGTGCTCGCCCAGCGCCTCCGCGACCAGCTCGGATCGCTCCATCTCGCGCAGCGCGTCGGCGAGGCTGCCGGGCAGCGACTTGTATCCCATCGCCCGGCGCTCGGCGTCGGTCAGGGCCCACACGTCGTCCTCCGCCTCCGGCGGCAGCTCGTAGCCCTTCTCGATGCCGCGCAGGCCTGCCGCGAGCAGCACCGCGAACGCCAGGTACGGGTTGCAGGCCGAATCTGGGCTGCGAATCTCGACGCGTCGCGAGGACGCCTTGTTCGGGGTGTACATGGGCACCCGGATGAGCGCGGAGCGGTTCGACGGCCCCCAGGACGCGGCGGTCGGCGCCTCGCCACCGTGGACGAGCCGCTTGTAGGAGTTCACCCACTGGTTCGTCACGGCACTGATCTCGCCGGCGTGCTCGAGGATGCCCGCGATGAACGCCTTCCCGGTGTCCGAGAGCTGCATCGGGTCGTCCGGATTGTGGAAGGCGTTGTTCTCGCCCTCGAACAGGCTCATGTGGGTGTGCATCGCCGAGCCGGCCTGATCGCTGAACGGCTTGGGCATGAACGTCGCCCGCACGCCCTCGGCGATCGCGACCTCCTTGACCACGTAGCGGAAGGTCATCACGTTGTCCGCCATCGACAGCGCGTCGGCGTACCGCAGGTCGATCTCCTGCTGTCCGGGCGCGGCCTCGTGGTGGCTGAACTCCACCGAGATGCCCATCGACTCGAGCGCGTCGATCGCGTGCCGACGGAAGTTCGGCGCGGAGTCGTGCACCGCCTGGTCGAAGTAGCCGCCGCTGTCGGCGGGCACCGGCACGCTGCCGTCGTTGGGGCCGTTCTTCAGCAGGAAGAACTCGATCTCGGGGTGCACGTAGCAGCTGAACCCGAGGTCGCTGGCCTTGCTCAGCTGGCGCCGCAGCACGTGCCGCGGGTCGGCCCACGACGGCGTGCCGTCCGGCATCGCGATGTCGCAGAACATCCGCGCCGAGTGCTGCGCGCCGTCCTTGTGCTCCCACGGCAGGATCTGGAAGGTCGACGGGTCCGGCTTGGCGACGGTGTCCGCCTCGGAGACGCGGGAGAAGCCCTCGATCGCCGAACCGTCGAACCCGATGCCCTCGCTGAAGGCGCCCTCGAGCTCCGCCGGGGCGATCGCCACCGACTTGAGGTAGCCGAGCACGTCGGTGAACCACAGTCGGACGAAACGGATGTCGCGTTCTTCGAGGGTCCGAAGCACGAATTCCTTTTGGCGATCCATGTCCGCGAGAGTAGGCAAAGTCCGTTAAATCTGTGTTACATCGTGAAATCGGTTACTAACACGTGAGGTCGGGAGGCGTCGGCGTGAGGTCGACCAGGTACCGGACCACCGGATCGTCGACGCAGGACTCCCCGCTCAGCGCCACGGTGTGCTGGGTGCCCCGATACGTGATCAGCGACGCCCCCAGCTGCTTGGCCAGGTCCACTCCTGCCTGGTACGGCGTCGCCGGGTCCTCGGTGGTGGAGACGACCACGACCTGCGGCAGCCCCGGCGCCTCGACGGTGTGCGGATTGCCGGTGTGCGGCACCGGCCAGAACGCGCACACGTCGAGCGGGGCGCTGCCCGTCCCGCGACCGTCGTCGAGGAACGGCGCCGCCTTCCGGTAGGCGGTGTCCCCCGCCCCTGCCTGGGCCCGGTCCGTGACCGCCGGATCGTCGACACACCGGATCGCGTTGAAGGCGTCGTTGATGTTGCTGTACTTGCCGTCGTCGGCGCGGCCCTCGTACTGGTCGGCCAGCAGCAGCAGGCTGTCGCCGCGACCGTCCGCCAGCGCCGACAGCCCGCTGCGCAACGCGCCCCACAGGTTCGGCGAGTACAGCGCCTGCTGCACGCCGGTGGTCGCGTCCTTGTAGCTCAGGCCGCGTGGATCGGTGGTCGCGGCGGGGTGGTCGACGAGCGGGTCGATCAGGGCCCGGAACTGGGCGTCGGCCCGGCCCGGGTCGGCGCCGAGCGGGCATCGCGATTTCGTCGCACAGTCCGCGGCGAACGCGTCGAACGCCCGCTGGAACCCGCCCGCCTGCAGGACCGTCTCCTGCACCGGATCCTGCTCCGGGTCGATCGCGCCGTCGAGCACCATCGCCCGGACGTTGCGGGGGAAGGTCTCCGCGTAGGCGGACCCGAGCCGGGTCCCGTACGAGAAGCCGACGTAGGTCAGCTTCTCGTCGCCGAGCACCGACCGGATCACGTCCATGTCCCGTACCACCTCGCGGGTACCGACGTGGGCGAGGAACGCCGACCCCGACCGCTGCCCGCACTTGGTGGCGTAGTCGAGGTTCTGCGCCTCGGTCCTCGCGATCCCGGCCGGGCTCATGTCGACGTCCGGCTCGGCCCGGACCGCGTCGGCCTCGGCGTCGGTGAGGCAGCGGACCTGCGGGGTGGAGGCCCCGATGCCGCGCGGGTCGAAGCCGATCACGTCGAATCGGCGACCGATGTCGGTGTCCTCGCCGGTGGTCGCAAGCGACAGTCCCGACGCCCCCGGACCGCCCGGGTTCACCAGCATCGACCCGATCTTGTCGCCGGTCGCGGGGTTGCGGGAGATCGCGATCTGGGCGGTCTCGCCGGTCGGGTTGTCGTAGTCGACGGGGACGCTCACGTGCGCGCACTCGAGCCGGCTCGCGAGCGGGCCCTCGGTCTCGAAGTTCTCGCACGACCCCCACTGCGGCGTCTGCGTGTAGAACTTCTCGAGCCCGGCCGGGACCACCCCCGCACCCGGAGCGAAGTCGCCCGCCGGCCGCTGCTGCGCGGACCCGGTCGGCGCGCCCGTGGCCGACCCGTCGACGGCGCTGCCACAACCGGCGACCAGCGCCACAGCGAGTGCTCCGGTGGCCAGGACGAAGGGCAGTCGGCGGTTCGGCGGCATTGGTCGATGGTGCCACGGGTAGCTGAGGATCCCCTGGGAGCGCTCGTCCACCTGCACCCTGCGGTCGACCGACTTCGAGAGTCCGGGTGTGACCAATTGCACCGCCGGCACCACGGCGCGAAATGGCAGACTGAGCGTGTCATCACCCACAACCCGGGGACCCGCACTGGGCCTCGAGGCACGAAAGGGACACTGATGTCCGACAACACCGCGTCTGTCTACGGTTCCGCGCCCGCTCAGCCGGCCGCCAAGCGAACCAAGATCCGCACCCACCACCTGCAGGCCATGAAGGCCGAGGGCGAGCGCTGGGCAATGCTCACCGCCTACGACTACTCGACCGCCCGGATCTTCGAGGAAGCAGGCATCCCCGTCCTGCTCGTCGGCGACTCGGCCGCGAATGTCGTCTACGGCTACGACACCACCGTGCCGGTCACCATCGACGAGCTGATCCCGCTGGTCCGCGGCGTGGTCCGGGGCGCCCCGAACGCCCTGGTCGTCGCCGACCTGCCGTTCGGAAGCTACGAGTCCTCCCCCGAGCAGGCGCTGGCCACCGCCACCCGGTTCATGAAGGAGGGCCTCGCGCACGCCGTGAAGCTCGAGGGCGGCGAGCGTGTCGCCCCGCAGATCGCCGCGATCACCGCCGCCGGCATCCCGGTCATGGCGCACGTCGGCTTCACCCCGCAGTCCGTCAACAGCCTCGGCGGATTCCGGGTACAGGGCCGCGGCGACGGCGCCGAGCAGCTGGTCGCCGACGCCATCGCCGTCCAGGAGGCGGGTGCGTTCTCCGTCGTCATGGAGATGGTGCCCGCCGAGATCGCCGGTCAGGTCACCCGCAAGCTGACCATCCCGACCGTCGGCATCGGCGCCGGCGTCGAGTGCGACGCGCAGGTGCTGGTCTGGCAGGACATGGCCGGGTACACCAGCGGCAAGACGGCCAAGTTCGTCAAGAAGTTCGCAGCGGTCGGCGACGAGCTGCGCGGGGCGGCCGCGGCTTATGCCGCCGAGGTCCGGGCCGGCACCTTCCCCGCGGAGGAACACAGCTTCTGATCGCGACACTGTCGCACCGCCGTTCCCCGGCCGGATGGCACACTCGAGGAGTGTTCACCCGACCGGGGAACCGTTCCGCCTTCCGCTGATGTCCGCCGACAGACAGGGTGTCCACATGTCCTACCGCCGTTTCGCAATCGCTTTCGTAGGGGCCGCCGCCGTGCTCGCGGTCACTGCCGGATGCGCCAGCGACACCGCGCCCGCCCCGGCACCGAGCGGCAGCGATCACGCGCTGCCCGGGACCACCGGTGCGCCGGCCGCGACCGGAACGGCGGACGTCGAGGGCGTGACCGCCGCGCAGGCGGCCAAGCTGTGCTCGGACATGCAGGCTCAGCTGCAGAACTGGCGGACGTACACCCCGACCATCGGGAAGGGCGGCCTGAACACCGTCGTGGGCACCTGGGCCGCGCAGAACGGCGTCAACATGATCGACCTGATCGCGCACAAGTCACGGATCGACGCCATCACCCAGGCGAACTGCGCCGACGTCCGGCAGGGTGCGCTGTACGCGCTCGAGATCCCCGACCTCGCAGCCGGGTTGATCGGGTTCTGACCGCCGTGCGGGTGCCGTATCCGGCCGTCGAGCCGTACCAGTCCGGACTGCTCGACGTCGGTGACGGCCAGCGGATCCACTGGGAGGTCTGTGGCAATCCCGACGGCAAGCCGGTGGTGTTCCTACACGGCGGGCCCGGCGGCGGAATCCACGAGGAGCACCGCCGGTTCTTCGATCCGGAGGCCTACCGGATCGTGCTGTTCGACCAGCGCGGGTGCGGTCGCTCGACCCCGCACGTCGCGGACGGCGCCGACCTCTCGGTGAACACCACCGGGCACCTGATCCGCGACATCGAGGCGCTGCGTGCACATCTCGGCGTCGAGCGGTGGCAGGTGTTCGGCGGGTCGTGGGGCTCCACGCTGGCGCTGGCGTACGCGCAGGCGCACCCGAGCCGAGTGACCGAGATGGTGCTGCGCGGGGTGTTCCTGCTGCGCCGCAGCGAGATCGACTGGTACTACAACGGCGGCGCCGGCGCGATCTACCCCGACCAGTGGGAGGGCTTCCTCGCGCCGGTCCCGGAGGCCGAACGCGGCGGCGACCTCGTCGAGGCGTATCACCGGCTGCTGCACTCCCCCGACCCCGAGGTCGCGCTGACCGCGGCGGTCGCGTGGTCCGCCTGGGAGGGTGCGACCAGCGCGCTGCTGCCGAAACCCGAACACGTCGAACAGAACTCGCAGTCGCGATTCGCGTTGGCGTTCGCCCGGATCGAGAACCACTACTTCCGCAACCGCGGCTTCCTCGACGAGGGCCAACTGCTGCGTGAGGTCGACGCGATCGCCGAGATCCCGGCGGTGATCGTGCAGGGCCGCTACGACGTGGTGTGCCCGGTCACCAGCGCCTGGGCCCTGCACCGCGCCTGGCCGTCGGCGCGACTGGTGATCGTCGACGACGCCGGCCACGCGGCCAGCGAGCCCGGCATCACCCACCACCTCGTCGAGGCGACCGACGGCTTCCGCGGCCGCTGACCCCGCCCGCGTCCGTGCGGTCGCCCCTCGGGTGCGGTAGACCTGAGGTCATGGGGAACGCACGAAAGCGGGCCGACGCCGACGCCGTGCTGGACTCGGTCCGGCACCACTACGCGCGCATGTCGGCCCTCGCCGACGCGGTGCGACGGGACGAGCCGGACGCCGTCCACCAGATGCGGGTGGCGAGCCGACGGCTGCGCAGCGTCCTCGGCACCTACGACTCGGTGTTCCCGCCCGAGACCACCACCCCGGTTCGGTCCGAACTGCGATGGCTCGGCACCGTTCTCGGCCGCGCACGCGACGAGGAGGTGCTCGCCGACCGCTTCCGCAGCGCGTTGGACGCGCAACCTCCCGAACTGATCCGCGGGCCCGTGCGGCACCGCCTGGTCGACGCGCACCGGGGCGACTACCGGGCCGCCCACGCCGAGGCGGTAGCGGTACTGGACGAGCCGCGCTACCGGGACCTGGTGGCCGCGCTCGGCGGCCTGTGCGCCGAGCCGCGGCCGTCCGGGCAGGGCTCGGTCGCGAAGTCGCTGCGGAAGGCCTACCGGCGCCTCGACAAGGCCGGTCGCGACGCCGGCCTGCGCGGACCCACGGCCCCGGGCGGGCAGGCACCACCGGAACTGGTGCACGCGGTCCGCAAGCGCGCCAAGGCGTTGCGTTACGCGGGCGAGGCCGTCACCGCCAGCCGCCCGAAGGCGGTGCGGGTCGCGTCCGCCGCCGAGAACCTGCAGACCGTGCTCGGCGAGCATCAGGACGCGACGGTCGCGCGGCAACACCTGCTCGCCGCCGCCGATCGGGCCCGCGGCGCCGGCGAGGACACCTTCACCTACGGCTTGCTCACCGCCGCCGAGGCAGCCGACGCGCAGCAGTCGGGTGCGCGGGCGCGCGACGGCCTGCGGGCGGTCAGGAAACGGAAGCGGGACCTGTAGCGGGATAGCCGAACGCGACGATCCGCGCGGTGACGTCGGCCCGCTCGAGCCGCACCGTGACCGACTCCCCCTCCGGGGGGCGGCCGGCGCACTTGGCGATCACCGCGGGCGCGGGCACGAACACCTCGGCGTCGCGTTTGCCGTTGGCCCCGCGCAGGACCACGGCCTCGAACCGCTCGCCCTCGCGCCCGGTCAGGAGGGTCGCCTCGGTCAGGTCCACGCATGCGCGGTCGACCTTGTTCGCCAGCGAGTCCGAGCCCCGCATCACCTCCGGCAGGCCCGGCAAGGCGCCGCGAACCCACTGCGGCACTTCGGTTCCCGCGCAGATCGCGAGACACACCTCGGTGCTGAACCGGTCCGACAGTCGACGCAGCGGGGCGGTGACGTGCGCGTACGGCGCGCCGATCCCGGAATGGTCGACCAACTCCGGGACCTCGCCGTCGAAGGCCGCGTAGTCGGCCCCGCGCAGCAGCGACGTCGCCTCGCTCATCACGACCAGCGTGCTCGGACTGCTCGGCGCGAGTCGGGCCAGCATCGCACCGACCGGCATCGACGCGGGCCAGTCGATGCCCAGGGCACGCACCGTCCCGCGCAGCGTCGCGATCGCGGACTCGGCCGGTCGCGGGAGGGTCCGGAGCAGACCGACTCCGGCGCCGATCATCAAGCGCGCCGCGCACATCCCGGTCAGCAGCGAGACCTCCGCGTTCCAGTCGTCGGCCTCCGTGCGCGGATGCAGTTCCAGCCGGAACCCGTCACCGTCGGAGGCCACCTCCTGCTCGGGCAGCTTGAGCTCGATCGCCCCGCGTTCGAGCGCGGACGCGAGGCGCAGCTTGCCGAATTCGGGCAACGCGGCGATGGACGGGTGCAGGGAACCCGACTCGGAGTCGGCCCGCACACCCGCGTAGTCGAACCGCGCGACCGAGCGAACCAGCGCGCGGGTCACCTCGAACGTCACCGGCTCGGCCCGGTCGTCGAGTTCGATGCGCCACAGCGCCGCCGGACGCGCCTGCCCGGGCAGCAGGCTCGCCGCCCCCTCCGACAGCACGCGCGGGTGCAGCGGCAGCGAATCGTCGGGCAGGTAGAAGGTCTGGCCGCGGCGTCGGGTCTCGCGGTCGAGATGTCCGTCGGGTACGACCACCGCGGCGACGTCGGCGATCGCGTAGTGCAGCACGAAGCCGGTCGCGGTGCGCTCGAGGAGCAGCGCCTGGTCGAGGTCCATCGACGTGGGAGGGTCGATGGTCACGAGCGCGAGGTCGGTGCGGTCGGCCCGCGCGTGGGCGTACCGGTCGGTGGCCGCCTCGGCCTCGGCCAACGCCCCGGCCGGGAAGTCTCCGGTCAGCGAGAAGTCGGACCGGATCGCACCGAAATCGATTCCGCGAGCGGAGATACGAGTCATCACAGGTGGAGCCTAGGGGGGCGGGCGCCGTCGCCGGCGGTGTCCGGTCAGTCGTTCCATTCGTCGTCGGACTTGTCCGCCGCCTTGTTGCGTTCGGCGGCGATCTCGAGCGCGCGGGCGGCGGTGGCCCGGTCCGGATACGGACCCATCCGGTCGACGCCGCGGGCTTCCTTGCCCTGCCGGACGGAGCCGTCGGAGATGCAGTAGAACCAGAGGTGGTCGTCGTCGGTCATGGGTTTCAGTGTGCCCGTCTGCGAGCCGCCGGGCTATTCGAATCGACACGGCGAAATCAATTCTGGGACTTCTCTTGAGGACTGCTGACAACCGTGAGACTCTTACCCGGCAGCGAGCCACGGTCAGCCGAATTCGGCCCCGTGGCTATCGCCGTTTCCGGATTCGCTGTCGCACCAACTCTGCACGAAGGAGAACCCCCCGCATGGCCCCCATGTCCTACCTTCTCTACGACGCACTGCTTCCGCACCTCGGCGACGAGGCCGCCAAGCACTGGGCGACCGTTCTGGTGATCAATCCGGTCGGTCCCGGGGAGTAAGCGACCCCACGTAGTTGCGTCGATGCCCCCGTCCGGTTCGGACGGGGGCATTTTCGTGTGGCGACCGCGTCGGAGGTCCGGTTTCACAGTCGCCTCACAGCGCGCGGTCGGACAATGACCTCCATGTCGACAATCAACGGTCTGCCCGTTCACGTCCTGCTCGTTCACTTCGTGGTGGTGCTCGCGCCGCTGACCGCGGTGTTGCTGATCCTGTGCAGTGTGTGGCCGGCCGCTCGCCGCCGGCTCGTGTGGCCGACGCTGGTGCTCGCCGCAGTGACGACGGTCCTGACGCCGATCACCACCGAGGCCGGCGAGTGGCTCGAGCGGCACGTCGACCGGACCGCGGCGGTGCACACGCACACCGAACTGGGCGCCACGATGATCTACTTCTCGATCGGCCTACTCGCGGCCTCGGTGGTGATTGCGGTCGTGCACTACCGCGAGGTGCGGTCGCGCCCGGTCGGGCGCGCGATGACCGCGGTGATGGTGGCGGTCGCGCTGCTCGCCGGGGTCGCGACGATCGCGCAGGTCTACCGCATCGGGGAGTCGGGCTCACGGGCCGTGTGGGGCGATCAGATCAGCGCGACGGCGGCGACCGGCAACTCCCGGTAGCGGCCCGCGGACGCGTCCGCCC
>NZ_JBHZAH010000080.1:0-23954 GCF_042754225.1 Rhodococcus sp. NPDC059234 | reverse complement strand
GTGGCCGCGGCGACGCTGACCTTGGCCGTGCCCGCCGCCGCGACACCGGCCGACGCGGCGGAACCGGGCACCGTGATCTCGACGCGGCCGCTGCCCCGCACGTCCTGGATCCCCGGCGCCGCAGCCGGATCCGCGCTCAGCTACCGGACCCTCGGCCCCGGCGACGCCACGGCCACCAGCACCGGGGCGATGTTCGTGCCGCCGGGCACTCCCCCGCCCGGCGGATGGCCGGTGGTCTCCTGGGCGCACGGAGCGGTCGGGATCGCGGATGCCTGCGCACCGACGGTGACCGGGAAGATCGGCGGCCCCTACCTGGGGCGCTGGCTGGCCCAGGGGTACGCGATCGTCGCGACGGACTACGTCGGCCTCGGCACGCCGGGAGTTCACCCCTACCTGGACGGACGGTCGGAGGCGCACGCGGTGATCGACATGGTCCGGGCCGCGCGCAGCGTCGAGCCGGACCTGTCGCCCCGGTGGGTGAGCCTCGGTCAGTCGCAGGGCGGGCAGGCGGCGATGGTCACCGCGACGATCGCCACGTCGTACGCCCCCGAACTCGACTACCGCGGCACCGTCGGACTCGGCGTCCCGTCGAACATCGAGAACCTCGCGCCCCTCGGCGGCCCGCTGTTCCCGCCGCTGCCGCTGACCGGTACCACCGTGTTCATCTCCTACCTGCTGGCCGGTCTGCGGGCGACGCGACCGGATGTCGACGTCGACTCGTACCTGAGTCCGCGAGGGCGGCAGGTGCTCGCGCAGGCCGAGCAGCTCTGCTACGAGGAGGCGGCCGCGGCGTTCGGCGACACCCCGATCGGTGCGCTGTTCTCCCGGCAGCTCGACGAACCCGTCCTGGCCGCAGCCCGTGAGATGCTCGCGATTCCACTCCGCGGCTACGACCGCCCGCTGTTTCTCGGCCAGGGCCTGTTCGACACGATCGTGCCCGCGCCGCTCACGATGAAGCTGGCCGCGGACCTGGCCGGAGCGGGGCAGCGGTTCACCTTCCGGGTGTACCCGGAGGGACACCTCGAGACGATGCTCGCATCGGAACCCGAGGCCAACGCGTTCGTGCGGAATCTGTTCGCTCCCAGGTGATCTGGTTCCGCGCGGTCGATCCACCTGTACGAGGAGGAGTCGAACATGACGCTCGATCCGCTCGACCCGACGACGGCAGTGGTCCTCGGACCGTTCATCGCCGCCGCGTACGACCAGTTCCGCAACCACCCGAACGACCTGAACCCGGCGGCGGTCCCGCTGCCTCCCGGTTACACGCTGCTACGCACCATCCAGATGAGCGACTTCCTGGTGGGACCGCCGGCGCCCCGGTTCTACGGCTTCCTCGCCGTCGGTGGCACCCCGCCGATACAGGTGATCGCGTTGCGCGGCACCGTCACCGCGACCGAATGGTTCGACGACCTGCACTGGGATCCGGTGCCCTTCGCACCGGTCGCGAATGCCGGCAAGGTCGCCGAGGGCTTCTTCGACATCTACGACACGATGACGACGATGACGCCCGGACAGCCGGGGACCTCGGCCGGGATCGCTGGAATCGCCGCCGCCGCCGATCCCGCGTTGCCGCTCGTGGTGACCGGCCACAGCCTCGGCGGGGCCCTGACGAGCATGCTGGTGCTCGACCTGACCGCGAACACGTCACTGAAACCGCAAGCGTGGACGTTCGCGTCCCCGAAGGTCGGCGACGCCGCGTTCGCGGCCCGGTACGCGAGCGTGAGCACTGTGTCGTGGCGGATCTACAACATCCCCGACCCGGCGCCGCTCATCCCGATCGACCCCGACGGGAACTACCAGCACGTCAACGCCGCGTACGCGGTCAACTCGCTGACCTACGCGCGGTGGAGCGTCGGGTGCGCGCACGAGATGAACACCTACCTGCACGGTCTCAACCCCGTGATCCCGCTCGACCCGGGCTGCCGGCCGTGACCCGGGGGCATTCGAGATGACCGCCTGGCAGGAGTTCACCACGGCCGCACCGCACGTCGCCGCCGTGTTCGGCCGCCGGCACGCCGCTACCGGGCGCCTGTGCCTGCTCGCGACTCTGCGCTCGGACGGGTTCCCGCGGATCAGCCCGATCGAGCCGACGGTGTTCGAGGGCGAGATGTGGATCGTCGGCATGCCCGGCACCACCAAGTTCCGCGACCTGCGCCGCGACCCCCGCTTCTGCCTGCACACCGCCACGGTGGACGCCACGGCCGGTGACGGCGACGCGAAACTGTGGGGCACCGTCCGCGACATCCAGGATCCCGACCTGCACCGACGCTTCGCCGAGGACCTGTTCGAACGAACCGGATTCGACCTACGGGGCAAGGAGTTCCGGCCGTTCTACGCCGCCGACATCACCGGCGCGTCCGCGGTGGAGATCAACGACGGCCACCTGGACATCACGATCTGGCGACCGGGCGAGGCCGAACGAATCGTGCGCAAGCACTGAACCGGCTGCGACCCCGCGCGGAGTCACGCGACGGGGCGTCAGGGCACCTCGCCGTCCGCCTTCGGGTGTTCTCGGCCGAGGCCGGTGTCGCCGCGACTGCAGCGCCGTCGCCACTCGCGAAGCTCGGCATCCCGGCGGGCACGGTGATGCCTCAGCGCCTCGGCCACAACCCGGTCGAGGTGGTGGCGGTTATTCACCCGCGGCGTGCGGTCGGGGTCGATGTGCGGCGGCGGGATCCACTCGGTGCGACCCGGATGCGCGGATTCGGTTGGTGCTGTGCGGGTTCGCCACCCACCTGGTCCGTCGTGAACGAGGGCGTGGCAGCGGTCGCAGGCGAGGTCCTCGTTCGTGATGTCTGTACGTCCGCCGTCCTTCCAGTCGGTGACATGGTGAACTGCGGTGAGCGTGGCGGGCGCGTCACAGCCGGGTCGCGTGCAACCGCGGGAGGCGGCGACCAGCGCGAGACGCTGATCCGGCGACGCCAACCGTTTGGACCTACCCAGATGCAGCGGCCGGCCGGAGTGGTCGAACACCACGAGGACCGGATGCGCATGCTCGGCCATCCGGAGCGCATCCCGGACGGGGACGACGCCACCGGACGCGGTGGTCACCACCCCTGTCGCCTCCTCGAGCTGCCGGACCGTCAAGGTGACGATCGCCGTCACCGGCAGACCCCGATGACTGCCCAGTACCCCCGACGACAGCAACTGGCGCAACGCTGCTTTCAGCGCGTCGTGGTTGCGTTGCACCGCGGTCCGGGTGTCCCGGGCCGCGGCCTTTGCGAGTGCGTCCCGGTCGAGGTGCTCGTATTCCACATCGCCCGAGGGCGATGTCGGGTTGTCGGGATCGTTCATGCCGGGCCGGGCGAGCTTCGCGAGGACCGGCTCGAGCAGCGCCCGGGCCTCCGGGTCCAGCAACCCTGAGATCGGCGTCATGAGATCCGAATCCTGCTGCCCGATGCGCAGGCCGCGGCGCCGCCTGCGGTCCCGCTCGTCCGGAGCGGCACCGTCTGGGTTCAGGTGCGCGAGCAGGTGCAATCCGACCTTCGTCACGTCCTCCGGCGGCATCGTGCGGGCACTCTCCGCGAGAATCTGCTCGGCAACGGCAATTTCGTCGAACCCGGTGCCGTGCGGGATCTTGCGCATCGTCTTCGCGATCGGCGCGACGTGGTCCGGCCCGACCGCGCCCTCGCGCACTGCCCGAGCGGTCGCCGGCAACACCGGATCCATGGATTCACCCGCGGACGTGTGCCAGGTACCGATCTTCTGCGCCCCCTTCACCCGTCGCGCGGCGTCGGCCCCGGAAATGCGCAACGTACTGGTCAGGAATTCGTTCACCGACCGGCAGTCGAGAGCGCCCGGGATCGACCGCTCCACCGTCTCCACGATCAGCCGGTACCCCACCGCCGACGCCCTCCGAAGCGACGTCTCCAGCCGTCGCATGGCCTCGACCACCGCTTCGTCGGACAACCCGGACAGGTGCACCGAGAGCAGGCCCTCGACCGCGGCGCCGAGCGCGGCCAGGTGGCACTCCACCTGCCCTGCGCCCCCACCCCCGCGAGTAGAACTCATGTTCGAATTCTACTTCGGGGCACCGACAAGAAGTGGGGACGGATTGCAATGAAGGAGTCGGGCTACGTCGATGCCGACGGCGCAGCCCTGTCGATCGACTACTCCCGGTGCGACACCTCCGAGTACGACGCGGCCTGGGAGCAGCGACCCGACGAGACTCTCGCCCAGTACGAAATTCGTCGGGACACCCTGGACAGCGCACACGAACGCGTGTGGGCCGACTGCCTGCGCGCCGAGGGCGCGGACCACTTCGAGATCGCGTACCACCCCGTCGGCCTGCTGCGCCGCTTCCAGGTGACGGAAGCGGCACTGGCCCTGGCACTCTCGGCCCTGTTGCTCGTCCCGTCGTTGTGGGCGCTGCGCAGGCTGCGCCCTGACGCCATCGCGACAGCGCCCCGGTCCACTCAGGCCGTCTCGGCGGCCGACCCCAGCCGGGGGAAGGGATCGGTGGAGAACACGACCTCGACCGCCACCTCGAAGTACGCGGCGATCCGCAGGGCGAGGTGCAGGCTGGGGCTGTACTCGCCGCGCTCGAGGTAGCCGACGGTCTGATAGTGGACACCCAGCGCCTCGGCCAGTTCGCGCCGCGAGATGCCCCGCTCGGCGCGGAGCATCGCGATGCGGTTGTAGATGACCTCAGAAGGCACGCTGCATCGCCTTGTCCCGCCGCGCGGCCATGCTCGATCCCGATTCGTGACGTGCCATGCGTCGCAACACTACCGGCGCGATCAGCAGCCCCGCGACCGCCCAGACGCCCAGCACGGCAGCGGTCTCGAGGTGCCGCCAGGACTGGTCGATCTCGATCACGACCGCTCCATCGGGCAGCAACGCCGAACGCATGCCGAGGCCGAGCCAGTACATCGGGAACGCCTGGCCGACCGCTTGCAGCCAGCCCGGCAGCGCGGTGATCGGGTAGAAGATGCCCGAGACGGCGATCAGTCCCATCAGCGGCATCGTCAGCAGGAAGGCCGACCGGGTGTCGAGGACGCTGCCCAGGATCGCGCCGACCGGCAGCACGGCCAGCAGACCCAACGCCACCACCCAGACGAACGTCGCCACCGCGCCCGGTCCGGCCAGTGACGAGCCGCCGATGATCACCACACCCACACCGAGCACGACGAGCACCTGCACGACCACCGAGCCGGCGGTGGCCACGATCTTGCCGACAAAGTAGCCGACCATGCCCTTCGGCACCGCCTTGGCGCGCAGCAGCGTGCCGTCCTCACGGTCCAGCACCAGCACGTTGAGCAGCGCGTACATGCCGTTGAACGCGATGATGCTGCCGAGCAGACCAGGCACGGCGAGTTCGGCGACGGACAGCCCGCTGTCGCCGTACATCCGGCCGCGCAGCAGGAACAGCACGCCGAGCGCGATGGCCGGGGTGAGGAACTGGCCGATCAGGTCCGGGCCGTTGGTGTACAGCTGCCGCAGCTCGATTCCGCCGCGGGCGAGACCGGCTCGGGTGGCAGTGGCGCTCATCGGGTGACCTCCGCGAGGGTGTGGACCGGCTCGGCGGCTTCGCCGGACTCGGCGCGCCGGACCAGCGTCATGTAGGTGTCTTCCAGCGAGGCACGGCGTACCTCGAGGTCGCCGATGCTCTCGCCGTGCTGCTTGAACAGCTCGTGCACGAACTTGGTCGACTCGGTGGTGGTGTGGACGAAACGCTGCCCGTCGGCGGTCCAGCTCACCTGGGCCTCGCCTGCGATCGACCGGGCCAGCTCGTCGGGCGAGCCGTCGGCGATGATCCGGCCGCCGGCCAGGATCAGGATCCGATCGGCCAAGATCTCGGCCTCGTCGAGGTCGTGCGTGGTCAACAGCACGGTGGTGTCCTCGAGGTCGGCGAGCCGGTGCACCAGGTCGTGGAAGTCGCGTCGCGCCGCCGGGTCGAAGCCCGCGGTCGGCTCGTCCATGAACAGCAGCTCGGGCCTGCCGACGACACCGATCGCCACGTCCAGCCTGCGCCGTTGACCACCGGACAGCGTGGCAATCTTGGCATCCGCATGGTCGGTGAGACCGACCAGCTCGATGAGTTCGTCGGTGTCCCATGGGCGCTGGATCCGAGCGGTGGAGTACGGGCCGTAGTACGTGCCGAGATGGGCGAGCAGCTCGCGCACCCGCCACTTCGCATGGTCGCGCCAGGACTGCAGGACGACGCCGATCCGGGCGCGCCAGTGTTCGTCGCCGTGTTCCGGGTCGACACCCAGGACGGCGACCCGCCCGGCCGACCGGGTGCGGAAACCCTCCAGGATCTCGATGGTGGTGGTCTTGCCGGCCCCGTTGGGTCCGAGCATGACGAGCACCTCCCCCCGTCGCGCGTGAAAACTCACGTCACGCAACACATCCGTCGTGTCGTAACGCATTCGCACTGAGTCGACGTCGAGAACAACCCCGCCGCTCGAAGTCATGAGCCCTCCCAAGTCATCGGTCTTCGATGATTTGTAGCATACCTACTACATACTGACGCGGCAATGCTTCGCCTGTCGCACGAGAGGATGCGGGCCGAGAAGTAGGTGCGGCGCAGACGGATCCTCACGCGCCGCCGCGACCTCGCCGAAACAGCTTGTTGCCCAACCACACCACGGGGTCGTAGCGACGGTCCACGACGCGCTCCTTCATCGGGATCAGCGCGTTGTCGGTGATGTGGATGCCCTCGGGACACACCTCGGTGCAGCACTTGGTGATGTTGCACAGTCCGAGACCCTGCTCGGTCTGGGCGACGTCGCGACGGTCGGCGACGTCGAGGGGATGCATCTCGAGCTCCGCGATCCGCATCAGGAACCGCGGCCCCGCGAAGGCCTCCTTGTTGTCCTCGTGATCGCGCACCACGTGGCAGGTGTTCTGACACAGGAAGCACTCGATGCACTTGCGGAACTCCTGCGAGCGCTCTACGTCCACCTGTGCCATTCGGTACTCCCCCGGCGCCAGTTCCGGTGGCGGCGTGAAGGACTGGATCTCGCGGGCCTTGGCGTAGTTGAAGGACACGTCGGTCACCAGGTCGCGGATCACCGGGAACGAACGCATCGGGGTCACCGTGACGACCTCGTCCGGTTCGAACGTCGACATCCGCGTCATGCACATCAGCCGCGGCCTGCCGTTGACCTCCGCAGAGCACGACCCGCACTTGCCCGCCTTGCAGTTCCACCGCACCGCCAGGTCCGGCGCCTGCGTGGCCTGCAGCCGGTGGATGATGTCGAGGACCACCTCGCCCTCGTTCACCTCGACGGTGTAGTCGCGCAGGTCGCCGCCATCGGTGTCGCCGCGCCACACCCGAAATGCCGCCTGGTAGCTCATCGCTCCTCCGCCTTCCCGGGGTGCTCGGCGAGTTCGGCGTCCGTGAAGTACTTCGCGACCTCGGCGAAGTCGAAGAGCGCGAACAGGTCCGGGCGCATCGGAAGTTGGGGCTCGGGTGCGACGCTGACGTCGGGGACGACGCGGCCACCGCTGTCTGCGCCGCCGACGAGGCTGCAGACCAGCAACGTGTCACGCCACGACGGATCCATCGCGGGGTGGTCGTCGCGGGTGTGCCCGCCGCGACTCTCGGTGCGCAGCAGCGCGGCCTTCGCGACGCACTCGCTGACGAGGACCATGTTGCGCAGGTCGACCGCCAGGTGCCAGCCTGGGTTGAACTGTCGGTGCCCCTCCACGGTCACCGACTCGATGCGGTGCCGGATCTGTTCGAGCTTGCCGAGCGCGGAGCGGATCTCCGCGTCGGTGCGGATGATCCCGACGAGATCGTGCATCGACTGCTGCAGTTCCAGGTGCAGGGTGTACGGGTTCTCCGCAGGCGCACCCTCCGGGGGCGGGTCGAACGGCGCCAGCGCCATCGCCGCGGCGGCGTCGACGTCGTCCTGCGCGACCTGCGGCCTGCCGGTGAGGGATTCGACGTAGGTGGCGGCGCCGAGCCCGGCGCGGCGCCCGAACACCAGCAGGTCCGAGAGCGAATTGCCACCGAGCCGGTTGGAACCGTGCATCCCTCCGGAGCACTCCCCTGCCGCGAACAGTCCCGGGACACTGGACGATCCGGTATCCGGGTCCACCTCGATGCCACCCATCACGTAGTGACAGGTCGGCCCGACCTCCATCTGTTCCTTGGTGATGTCGACGTCGGCAAGTTCGAGGAACTGGTGGTGCATCGACGGCAGCCGCCGCACGATCTCCGCGGCCGGCATCCGGGACGCGATGTCGAGGAACACCCCGCCGTGCTCGGTGCCGCGGCCGTTCTTGACCTCCGAGTTGATCGCCCGGGCCACCTCGTCCCGGGGCAGCAGGTCCGGGGTGCGCCGGGCACTGTCGTTGTCCTTCAGCCACTGATCGGCCTCGTCCTCGGTCTCGGCGTACTGACCCTTGAACACCGGCGGGATGTAGTCGAACATGAACCGCTTGCCGTCGGAGTTCTTCAGTACTCCCCCGTCGCCGCGCACCCCCTCGGTGACCAGGATCCCCTTCACGCTCGGCGGCCACACCATGCCGGTCGGGTGGAACTGGATGAACTCCATGTTGATCAGCTGTGCGCCGGCGCGCAGCGCCAGCGCGTGGCCGTCACCGGTGTACTCCCACGAGTTCGAGGTCACCTTGTAGGACTTGCCGATTCCGCCGGTGGCCAGCACGACCGCGGGCGCGGTGAACAGGACGAACCGCCCCGACTCCCGCCAGTACCCGAACGCGCCGGCGATCGCGCCGTCGGCCCGCATCAGCTCGGTGATCGTGCACTCGGCGAACACCTTGATCCGCGCCTCGTAGTCACCGGTCTCGGCGAAGTCCTCCTGCTGCAGCGACACGATCTTCTGCTGCATGGTGCGGATCAGCTCGAGTCCGGTGCGGTCGCCGACGTGCGCGAGCCGCGGGTAGGTGTGCCCGCCGAAGTTGCGCTGGCTGATCCGGCCGTCGGCGGTGCGGTCGAACAGCGCGCCGTAGGTCTCGAGTTCCCACACCCGGTCCGGGGCCTCGCGCGCATGGAGTTCGGCCATCCGCCAGTTGTTGAGGAACTTGCCGCCGCGCATGGTGTCCTGGAAGTGCACCTGCCAGGAGTCCTTGGAGTTGGCGTTGCCCATCGCCGCCGCGCAGCCGCCCTCGGCCATCACGGTGTGCGCCTTGCCGAACAGCGATTTGCACACCACCGCCACGCGCAGGCCACGCTGACGGGCCTCGATCACCGCCCGCAGTCCGGCGCCACCCGCCCCGATGACCACCACGTCGTAGTCGTGCCGCTCCACCTCGGCCACCGGCGCTCCCCTCTGTCAGGATCGATTGGCAAACTCCGTCAATTCACGAACCGCAGGTCCGAGATCGTCCCGCTGGCGACGAGCATGATGTAGAAGTCGGTGATCATCAGCGTGGCGAGCGTGGTCCAGGCCAGCTGCATGTGCCGCGTGTTGAGCCGACTGACCCAGGTCCACAACCGGTACCGCACCGGATGCGCGGAGAAATGCTTGAGCCGCCCGCCCGTGACGTGCCGGCACGAGTGGCACGAGACGGTGTAGGCCCACAGCAGGACGACGTTGACGACAATGATCACGTTGCCGAGGCCGAATCCGAATCCGCCTGTGCTGCCGTGGAATGCCAGGACCGCGTCGTAGGTGTTGATCACCGACACGACCAGCGCGGCGTAGAAGAAGTACCGGTGCGAATTCTGCACGATCAACGGCAGTCGCGTCTCGCCGGTGTACCGGGAGTGCGGTTCGGCGACCGCGCACGCGGGCGGCGCCAGCCAGACCGACCGGTAGTAGGCCTTGCGGTAGTAGTAGCAGGTGAGCCGGAAACCGAGCAGGAACGGCAGCGACAGGAAGGCCAGCGGAATCCACATCGGCAGCTCGCCCACCCACACCCCGAAGTGATTCGAGCCGGGGGCGCACGACGCACTGACGCACGGCGAGTAGAACGGCGTCAGGTAGTGGTACTGGTCGACCCAGTACGCGGTCCGCACGAAGGACCGGACGGTCGCGTACACCACGAAGACCGCCAGGCCCAGCGCGGTCAGCAGCGGCGGGCGCCACCACAGATCCGTTCGCAGCGTGCGCGCCGCGATGGCGGCGCGGGCGGGCGAACGGACCCCGGTCGTCGATCTCGCCGGCGCGCTCACCGCTCGTGCGGGTGACCGCCGACGCCTTCGTCGTCAGCGCCCTGCCACAGCGACTGGTCGTACGGCCCCTCCGGCACCGCGACCCGCTCCGCCGCGGTCACCGGATGGGCCAGGCGCGGCGGCGACTCGTCGAGGTCGCTCGCGTCGATGCCGAGCCGTTCCACGTCGTTGGCGAGCCGGCGGACCGCCGACGCGTCCCCGTACATGGTCCGCAACGAACCCACGCACTGGCGCAGGTGACCGATCGTGCGGTGCAGCTCCATCATTTCGCTGGTGGACATTCGAACCTCCAACCACAGATGATGTGATGGCTCTCACAGTACGGCAGATGTTTTGCACGCGCGTGCGATCCGAAGGGACACGAGACGATGCCGGAACAAACCGTCGCGACCGGTCCGGACCTCCCGGAGGGCTTCGACTTCACCGATCCCGCCATGTACGCGGGCGGGGTCCCGCACGCCGAACTGGCCGCACTGCGGCGCAGCTGCCCGGTGTGGTGGAATCCTCAGCCGCCCGGCATCGGCGGCTTCCGCGACGAGGGGTACTGGGTGGTGACCCGGCACGCCGACATCCGGGAGGTCTCCCGCGACAGCGCCCTGTTCTCGAGTTGGCGAAACGGCGCCCTGGTCCGACTGCGGGACAACATCGACGACGAGACATTCGAGATGCAGCGGCTGATCATGCTGAACAAGGACGCACCCGAACACACGACGCTGCGCAAACTGGTGGCACGCGGGTTCACTCCTCGCGCGATCGAGAACCTGCGCGCAGCGCTCACCGACCGGGCCGAACGCATCGTCGCCGCCGCCGCCGCGCACGAGCGCGGCGACTTCGTCACCGAGGTCGCCGCCGAACTGCCGCTGCAGGCCATCGCCGAACTCATCGGGGTGCCGCAGGAGGACCGCGGCAAGCTGTTCGACTGGTCGAACGACATGATCGGCGACGACGACCCCGACTACGACCTCGACCCGCTCGAAGCGGTCTCGCAGCTCCTCGGGTACGCGTACGGGATGGCGGACGACCGTCGCCGCTGTCCGGCAGACGACATCGTGACGACCCTGGTCCAGGCGGATGTCGACGGCAATCGGCTCACCCCGGAGGAGTTCGGCTTCTTCGTCGTGCTGCTCGCCGTCGCGGGCAACGAAACCACGCGAAACGCCATCACCCACGGCATGATCGCCTTCCTCGACCACCCCGACCAGTGGGAGCTGTTCAAGCGCGAGCGACCGGCCACCACGGCCGACGAGATCGTCCGCTGGGCGACTCCCGTGACGGCGTTCCAGCGCACCGCCACCGCCGACACGACCCTCGGCGGGCAGCAGATCCGGGCCGGCGACCGAGTCGCGATGTTCTACGCGTCGGCGAACTTCGACGAGGCGGTCTTCGACAATCCGAACACCTTCGACATCACCCGGGACCCGAATCCGCACCTGGGATTCGGCGGGTCGGGGGCGCACTACTGCCTTGGCGCGAACCTGGCGCGGCTCGAGATCGACCTGATCTTCGGCGCGATCGCCGACCACCTCCCGGACATCACCCGACTCGGCGATCCCCAGCGACTGCGGTCGGGCTGGCTCAACGGGATCAAGCGGTTCGAGGTCGCGTACGGATCGGGATGCCCAGTGCGGCACTGAGCGCCTCGTGGTCGAGCCAGTCCGCTGCCGCCGCGGCAAAGTCGTCGCGGTCGAGGCGGCCCGAGCCCTCCGGAATCGAACCGAGCACGGGCACGCCGGTCACCTCCGCGAGTTCGCCGAGGTTGCACCTGCTCGCCAGGTCGGGCTGCGCGGGCCACGACCCGATCACCGCTCCCACGCACTCCACCCCGGCCTGCCGGGCCGCGGCCACGGTCAGCGCGCTGTGGTTGAGGGTGCCCAGTCCCGCCGCCGCGACCAGCACCATCGGCGCCTGCATGTCGGCGGCCAGATCGGCGAGGGTGAACCCACCGGCACCGAGACGTACGAGCAGTCCACCGGCCCCCTCGACGAGAGTCAGGTCGTGTGAGGCATCGAGATCGCGGACCGCTGCGACCACGGCACCGCGCTCGAGCAGCGGCATGCCGGCCCGCCGCGCGGCGGTGTCGGGAGCCAGCGGCTCCGGGTAGCGGGCCAGTTCGACGACGTCGGTGACCCCCGAAAGACGTTGCACCTCGTCCAGATCCCCCGCCTCACCGGCGGCGATACCGGTCTGGGCGGGCTTGCACACGGCGACCGTGCGCCCCGCCGACCGGGCCAGCGCGGCGAGCGCGGCCGTCGCGACGGTCTTGCCGACATCGGTCGAGGTGCCGGTCACGCAGATCACCGTCATGTGTGGGCCGCCGCGAGCACGTCTGTGAGCACCGACTCGATCACACTCATGTCCGAGTCGGTGAGGTCGGCGCGGGCGGTCAGCCGCAGCCGCGACGTGCCCTCGGGGACGGACGGCGGGCGGAAGCACCCGACGTGCAGACCACGCTCGCGACAGGCCTGGGCGGCGTCGTAGGCGACCTGCGGGTCGCCGAGGATCACCGACACCACCGCGGACTGCGGCTCCGCCGCGCCGGTGATGCGGGCGAGATCGCGGCCGCGGTCCAGCACCGCGGCGGCTCGTTCGGGTTCGCGGCGCAGCACCGCGAGCGCACCCCGCGCGGCACCGACCGCGGCCGGCGCGAGCCCGGTGTCGAAGATGAACGTGCGGGCAGCGTCGATCAGGTGCGCCCGGACCCGCTCGTCGCCGAGGACGACACCACCCTGGGCGGCAAGGGATTTCGACAGGGTGGCGGTGACGACGACGTCGGGCTGTCCGGCGAGACCGACCTCGTGGACCAGCCCGCGGCCGCCGACGCCGCGAACCCCGACACCGTGCGCCTCGTCGACGAGAAGCAGTGCGCCGTGCTCGCGGCACACCCGGTGCAGCGCCCGCAACGGAGCGAGGTCGCCGTCGGCACTGAAGACCGAGTCCGTCAGCACGAGCGCCCTGGCCTCGGTGCGGGAGGCGAGGGCGGCGGCCACCGCGTCGACATCCGCGTGCGGGGTGACCACGACCCGCGAGCGCGACAACCGGCAGGCGTCGACCAGCGAGGCGTGGCAGCCGGCGTCGGAGACGATCAACGCGTCGCGGCCGGCGAGCGCGGTGACGGCACCGAGATTGGCGGCGTAGCCGCTGGCGAACACCAGTCCGGATTCGGCGCCGACGAAATCGGCGAGCTCGCGTTCGAGCAGTTCGTGTTCGGAGGTGGTGCCGGTGACCAGCCGCGAGCCGGTGGCGCCGCCGCCCCAGCGGCGCAGTGCGGTCGCCGCGGCGTCGAGCACCTCGTGGTGCCGGACCAGTCCGAGGTAGTCGTTGGAGGCGAGGTCGACGAGCGCCGAACCGGGAGTGCGTGCCCGCAGGGTGCGTCGCAGGCCGGCGGCGCGGCGCGCGTCGGCGATGTCGTCGAGCCAGCTCAGTACCTGATCGTGTCCCACGACTGCGCACCATACGCCGTTACTTGAACGGTGTTCAAGTAACGGCCGCGGGCACCCGGGCCGTCACAAGGCCTGACTGCGCGCGGCCGCGACCATCCCTGCCGTGATCGCCGCGACGTCCGCCTGCGTGGCGACGTACGGCGGCATCGCATAGATCAGCTTCCCGAACGGCCGCAGCCACACCCCGGCGGCGACGGCCGCGTCGGTGGCCGTGCGCATGTCCACTGGCCGTGCCATCTCGATCACCCCGATCGCCCCGAACGTCCGCACATCCGCGACGCCGGGCAGCGCCCGGGCCGGCGCCAGCCCGGCCTCGAGTCCCTCGTGCACGGCCGCCACCTCCGACCGCCAGTCCCGCGAGAGCAGCAGCTGCACCGCGGCGACCGCGACCGCGCACGCCAGCGGGTTCCCCATGAAGGTCGGCCCGTGCATGATCCCGCCGGCCTCCCCGGCACTGATCGCCGCCGCCACCTCCGACGTGCACAGGGTGGCGGCGAGGGTCATGTACCCGCCGGTCAGCGCCTTCCCGACACACATCACGTCGGGCGAGACGCCCGCGTGGTCGGCGGCGAACAGTTCGCCCGTGCGGCCGAATCCGGTGGCGATCTCGTCGAAGACCAGCAACAGGTCGTGCTCGTCGGCCAGACGCCGCAGCTCGCGCAGGTAGCGCGGGTCGTGGAAGCGCATGCCACCGGCGCCCTGCACGACCGGCTCGACGACGATCGCCGCGAGCTCTTCGCGGTGTGCGAGCAGCACCGCCTCGAACTCGGCGACGTAGCCGGGGTCGAACTCGCGCGGCGGCGCGGGCGCAAACACCTGCCGGGTCAGCACGTCGGTCCACAGCGCGTGCATGCCGCCGTCCGGGTCGCAGACGCTCATCGGCGCGAAGGTGTCGCCGTGGTAGCCGCCTCGCCAGGTCAGCAGTCGGGTGCGCTCGGGGTGACCGATCGCCCGCTGGTACTGCAGGCACATCTTGACCGCGACCTCGACGGACACCGAGCCGGAGTCGCAGAGGAACACCTTGTCCAGCCCGGCCGGGGTGATCCGGACCAGCAGTTCGGCGAGCCGGGCGGCCGGTTCGTGGGTCAGTCCGCCGAACATGACGTGACTCATCTTCCCGAGCTGTTCGGCGGCCGCGGCGTCGAGCACGGGGTGCCGGTAGCCGTGCACCGCCGCCCACCACGAGCTCATCCCGTCGACGAGTTCGCGGCCGTCGGCGAGGGTGAGGCGGGTGCCTCGGGCGCTCTCGACCACCAGCGGCTCGGTCGAAGCCGGGAAGGCCCCGTACGGATGCCAGAGGTGTTCGGCGTCGATGGCCGAGATGCGGTCCGGCGAGTAGCGCTCGGTGTTCGTGGACTCGATGCTCACGCGGCTCGACGATAGCGACCACCCGAGATTCTGCCCACGCCAGGCACCCGATCCACCCGACCGGGTGACGCCCTCGTCGACCGTCCGAGAGCGCCGATCGGCGTGCCCGGCGCACACATTCGTTGTTGTGACGTTCATCCGGGGTTCACCCGGTAGCGTGCTGGCTCGTCCTCGCCGATGCGAACCGACCAGTCCGTCACCACTCCCGAGAGGACAGCGTGCCAGCCCGTACCACCGACCGATCTCTCGTCGGTCGAGCACACTCCGCACCGCTCCCCGCACCGGCCCATCGCACCGATCTCGACGGTCTTCGGGGGCTGGCCATCGGCCTCGTCGTCGCCTACCACGTGTGGCTCGGTCGGGTGTCGGGCGGCGTCGACATCTTCCTCACGTTGTCGGGGTACTTCTTCGTCGGAACTCTCCTGAGGACTGCCGAGTCGACGCTGCGCCTGGACCCACAGCCGGTCGTGCGACGCGTCGCACGCAGGCTGCTGCCCCCGCACGTGGTCGTCCTCGCGGCGACCGTCGGGTTCACCGTGGCGGTCCATCCCGCGACGATGTGGTTCGACACGGCCAGGCAGACCGTCGCGTCCCTGCTGTTCTTCCAGAACTGGCATCTGGCGGACACCGCGAGCGACTATCTGGCTGCGGACCCGGCGGTCAGTCCGCTGCAACACCTGTGGTCCATCTCGGTGCAGGGGCAGTTCTATCTCGCGGCCACCCTGGTGGTATTCGCGGTTGCCTGGTTCCAGCGGTCCCGCGGGCGGTCGATCCGCGCCGCGGTCGCCGTCGTCCTCGTCGGCCTCGCGGCCGTGTCATTCACCTACGCAGCGACGAGCTCGCTGCCTCAGACCTGGCTGTACTACGACACCGGTGCCCGGCTGTGGGAACTGCTCGCGGGCGGACTGCTCGCCTGCGTCGCGTCCCGGCTGCGGGTTCCGCGGGCCCTGCGGTCGACGCTCGCGGTTGCCGGCCTCGCGATCGTCCTCGCGTGCGGACTGCTGATCGACGGACGATCCGAGTTCCCCGGCCCCTGGGCGCTCGTCCCCGTCGGCGCGGCGCTCGCGCTGATCGTCGCCGGGGCGCAGGGCGCCGTGGGACCGGCGACTCGCCTGTTGACGTCGGCTCCGCTTCTGCGACTCGGCGCGATCGCGTACTCGCTGTACCTGTGGCACTGGCCGATACTCATCGGCTATCTCGTCGTCGATCACCGACCGACGGCCGGACTGGCAGGCGGCGCCGTCGTCATCGCCGTATCGCTCGTGCTCGCGGAGCTGACCACCCGGCTGATCGAGACGCCGATCAGGCGACCGCCGTCCACGGCCGACCGACGACGGCCCGCACTGGTCACGGCGGTCTCGCTGGTCGCGGTGGCCCTGTTCGTGGGGTCAGCGAGCTGGGCAGGGTACGTCGACCGCTTGACCGAGCAATGGGCGCAGCAGACCGAGCTCGATCCGGCACGCTATCCGGGCGCGGCCGCGCTCACCTCCGGTGCCGCGGTGTCGGTGCGCAGCGAGCAGCCCTCTCGCTATGTCGCGCACGCCGACCTGCCGGCCACCACGCTCGACGGATGCATGTCCCAGCCCGGCCAGGTCGACGCCCTCACCTGCACGTACGGCGAGGTGGACGCGCAGCGGAGCATCGCCCTCATCGGCGGATCGCACGCGGAGCACTGGCTTCCCGCGCTCGACGCCCTCGGCCGGGAGCATCATTTCCGGGTCGAGACCTTCGTCAAGGTCGGCTGCCCGGCCAGACTTCCGGCGGGTCCCGACGACGGCATCGGCGAGTGCGAGGACTGGACGTTCGGTGTTCTCGACGCCCTGTCCGCCGCTCCCCCCGACTTCGTGTTCAGTACCTCGACACGGCCCCGGGACGACGCACCCGGTGACTACCTGCCCGACTCCTACGTCGCGCTGTGGCAGGAGTTGGACGGTCGCGGACTGTCGTTCGTCGGGGTTCGAGACACGCCGTGGCTGGCGCGGGACGGCGTCGGTTACCGCGCCGCCGACTGCCTCGCCCATCGCGGCGGCGACGCCACCTCCTGCGGTGTCGATCGCGCCTGGGCGCTCGACCCGCTCGACCCGGCGCGGATCCAGGTGGCACGACTACCGTCGATGCACCTGCTCGACCTGTCCGACGCCGTGTGCCGCGGCGACCGCTGCCGAGTCGTCGAGGGCAACGTGCTGATCTACCGCGACGCGAACCACCTCACCGCCAGCTACGCGCGCACGCTCGCGCCCGAGCTCGGACGCCAGCTCGGCGCGGCGATCGGATGGTGGTGACGTCGCCAGGCTCGCACCACCGATGATTCTCGGCAGTCCGGGAGGTCACATTCCCTGGACATACTCGACGACACCTGGAGGCCGGCCATGATTCTCGTTGCGGGCGCACTGCACATCGAACCGGCGGGACGCACCGCCTATCTCGACGGCTGCGCCGAGGTCGTCGCGCAGGCCCGGGGCACCGAGGGTTGCCGGGACTTCGCACTGTCCGCGGACCTACTCGACCCGAGCCGGATCAACGTCTTCGAGTGCTGGGACACGGAGGCACAGTTGCAGCGTTTCCGCGGGTCCGGACCGAACTCGGGCCAGCAGGAGGCAATTCTGCGCGCGGACGTCCACGAGTACCGGGTGTGAATCGCGGACGCACCCGTCGAACCGTGCGGCGTCCGTCGGGTGATCTATCGTGCAGCGATGAGTGCACCCCGCGAAGGCCGGATCGACCTGGAGACGGTGTCGCTCGCGACGCTCGAATGGGGGCCGCAGGACGGCCCGCTCGCGCTGTGCCTGCACGGGTATCCCGACACCGCGTGGACGTGGCGCCATCTCGGCCCGACCCTGGGCGAGCGCGGGTGGCGCGTGATCGCGCCGTTCACCCGCGGCTACGCCCCGTCGTCGATACCGACGGATCGCAACTTCCACATCGGCGCGCTGATGGACGACGCCGTGGGGATCCACGCCGCGGTAGGCGCCGGCGACGGCGCCGTGGTCATCGGACACGACTGGGGCGCGCTGACCTCGAACGGCCTGGCGGCACATCCCGATTCGCCGTTCCGGCGCGTCGTGTCGCTGGCTGTGCCACCGACACCGGCCTTCCTCCCCCGCCGGTCCCCGTCGGAGATCCTCGCTCAGCCGCTGCTCCTCGCCACCCAGCTGCCGAAGAGCTGGTACATCGCGTTCAACCAGATACCCCGCGTGTCCGAACGCTCACTCGACCGCCTCGTCCCGCACCTGTGGCGCCGTTGGTCGCCCTCCTACGACGCGGGCGAGGACCTCGAACACGTTGCGGCGGCACTGAAGACAACCACACATCGGGCGGCGGCTCTCGGCTACTACCGCGCCGCGATGCGGCCGGGCTCACGGCTGCCGGAGCGATACCGCCGCTGGCAGTCGGCCGCGATGCAGGCACCGACCGTGCCGACGCTCTACCTGCACGGCGACGACGACGGGTGCATCACGCCGCGATACGCGGACCGCGCACGGGCAGTCATGCCCCCGGGCAGCCGGGCAGAACGGATCGCCCGTGCGGGACACTTCCTGCAGCTCGAGCGGCCGGAGACCGTGAACCGGATGGTGCTCGACTTCGTCGACGAAGACTGATCACCGCGACCGGAGAGGACCATCCGCCGCCGACCGCTAGGGTCGAGTCATGGCACAGCCCGCGAACGAACCGCTGCGGCGTTCCGCGCCCACGGTCTGGCCCGGCAGCGCCTACCCGCTCGGCGCCACTTACGACGGCGCGGGCACCAACTTCTCGCTGTTCTCCGAGGTCGCCGACGCGGTGGAGCTGTGTCTGATCGACCGCGACGGCAGCGAGGTCCGGGTCCCGCTGACCGAAGTGGACGGCCACGTGTGGCACGCGTACCTGCCGACCGTGGTGCCGGGTCAACGGTACGGCTACCGGGTGCACGGCCCCTTCGACCCGGAAGCCGGGCACCGCTGCGACCCGAGCAAGCTGCTGCTGGACCCGTACGGGAAGGCCTTCGACGGCAGTTTCGACGGGGATCCGTCACTGACCACGCTCGGCGCGGACACCTTGGGCCACACCATGACCACGGTGGTGATCAACCCGTACTTCGACTGGGCGTCCGACCGTGCGCCGAAGCGGCCCTACCACGAGACGGTGATCTACGAGGCGCACGTCAAGGGCATGACGGCCACGCATCCCGGTGTGCCGGAAGAACTTCGGGGTACCTACGCCGGCCTGGCTCACCCGGCGGTCATCGACCACCTGACCTCTCTCGGCGTCACCGCGATCGAACTGATGCCGGTCCACCAGTTCATGCACGATCAGATCCTGCTCGACCAAGGGTTGCGAAATTACTGGGGCTACAACACCTTCGGGTTCCTGGCTCCGCACGTCGAGTACTCGTCCGCCGCGAAGGCCAGCGGTGCGGTCGCCGAGTTCAAGGCGATGGTCCGAGCGTTCCACGCGGCGGGCATCGAGGTGATCCTCGACGTGGTCTACAACCACACCGCCGAGGGCAACCACGACGGGCCGACGATCAGCTTCCGCGGTATCGACAACGCCGCCTACTACCGGTTGGTCGACGGCGAACCCGAGCACTACATGGACTACACCGGCACCGGCAACAGTCTCAACGCCCGGCATCCGCACACACTGCAGTTGATCATGGACTCGCTGCGGTACTGGGTGACCGAGATGCACGTGGACGGATTCCGATTCGACCTCGCCTCCACCCTCGCGCGGGAACTGCACGACGTGGACCGCCTCTCCGCGTTCTTCGACCTGGTGCAGCAGGATCCGGTGGTCAGCCAGGTGAAGTTGATCGCCGAGCCGTGGGACGTCGGCGAGGGCGGCTACCAGGTCGGCAACTTTCCCGGCCTGTGGACCGAGTGGAACGGCAAGTACCGCGACACCGTCCGTGACTACTGGCGCGGCCAGCCGGCGACGTTGGGCGAGTTCGCATCCCGCCTGACCGGGTCGTCGGACCTGTACGAGTCCACGGGGCGGCGCCCCAGCGCGAGCATCAACTTCGTCACCGCGCACGACGGCTTCACCCTCACGGACCTGGTGTCCTACAACGAGAAACACAACCAGGCCAACGGGGAGGACAACAAGGACGGCGAGAGCCACAACAGGTCCTGGAACTGCGGCGTCGAGGGCCCAACCGACGACCCGGCCGTCCTCGAACTACGCGCCCGGCAGCGGCGCAACATCCTCGGCACCCTGATGCTCAGCCAGGGCACCCCGATGCTCGCGCACGGCGACGAGATCGGTCGCACCCAACTGGGCAACAACAATGTCTACTGCCAGGATTCGACGCTGTCGTGGATGGACTGGTCGCTCGCGGAGTCGAACGCGGACCTGCTGGAGTTCGCCCGCCGCGCCATCGCGCTGCGCACCGCGCATCCCGTGTTCCGGCGCAGGCGATTCTTCGAGGGCAGGCCGACCCGGTCCGGTCAGCAGGCCCGCGATATCGCCTGGCTCACGCCGTCCGGGGTGGAGATGACCCCGGAGGACTGGGGCAGCGGATTCGGCAAGTCGCTGGCCGCCTTCCTCAACGGCGACGCCATCGCCGAGCCGAACGGCCGAGGCGAGCGGGTCGTGGACGATTCGTTCCTGCTCTGCTTCAACGCCCACGACGAGGCGCTGGAGTTCACCGTTCCCGGCGACGACGACGCGCATTGGGTGACCGTGCTCGACACCGCAACTCCGACCGGGCAGTCCGACGAGGTCGTCGGCTCCGGCGCGAGCGTGAAGGTCGAGGCCCGCGCCCTGACCGTGCTGCGCCGGGTGAGGTGAGCGTGCAGCCGATCAACGCCACGTACCGGCTGCAACTTCGGGCGGACACGCTGACCCTCGACGACGCGCGCGGGCTCGTCGACTATCTCGACGACCTCGGCGTCTCGCACCTGTACCTGTCGCCGCTGCTGACCGCCGCGGACGGTTCCACACACGGTTACGACGTCACCGACCCGACCACCGTCTCGCCGGGGCTCGGCGGCCGGAAGGCCCTGGTGGCGTTGGTGTCCGAGCTGCGCCGACGCGGAATGGGCGTAGTGGTGGACCTGGTCCCCAACCACGTCGGAATCGCCGATGCGCGACAGAACCGTTGGTGGTGGGACGTGCTGACGCACGGCCGCGACTCGGAGTACGCCTCGTACTTCGACATCGACTGGCACCGTGCCCGATTCGCACTGCCGGTGCTCGGCGACGACGGTCTGGCCGCGGTCGTGATCGACGACGACGGCCCCGAGCCGATGCTCGCCTATCACGAGCACCGCTTCCCGATCGCCCCCGGCACCGAGGGCGACGACCCGCTCCGGGTACACGGCCGCCAGGCCTACGAGCTGGTGCACTGGCGGTCGGGCCAGGTGGGCTACCGCCGCTTCTTCACCGTGAACTCCCTTGCCGCCGTGCGTCAGGAAGATCCGGAGGTGTTCGCCGCGACCCACCGCGAGCCGGCGTCCTGGTTCGCAGAGGACCTGGTCGACGGAGTACGCGTCGACCATCCCGACGGACTGTCCGACCCGGCCGACTACCTGGCCCGACTGCGCGGCCTCCTCGGCCCGAACCGCTGGCTGGTGATCGAGAAGATCCTCTCCCCAGGCGAACCCCTCGACCCCGCACTGCCGGTGGACGGGACCACCGGATACGACGCACTCGCCGAGTTCGGCGGGGTGTTCGTCGACCCCTCCGGCGCCGAGGAACTCGGCCGCCTGCATGCCGAACGCGCCGGCGACCCCGGCGACGCGCCGGGACTCGCCAGAAGCGAACACGAACTCAAGCAGGAGGTACTGCGCACCGCGCTGATCCCGGAGGTGCACCGGCTCGTTCGCGCGGCACGTCGCGAGGGCGGCACCACGGAAGACGACGCGGCGTTGACCCGCGCGGTCGTCGCCGCCGTCGCCGAGGTGCCCGCCTACCGCACCGACTACGGCCCGCTCGCCGGCGCGCTCGGCGCGGCACTCGCGCGCGCGGCGAAGTCCGATCCGACTCTGGCCGAGCCGCTGTCGGCGCTGACCGGGGCAGTCCTCGCGAACGGCGAGGCCACCGCCCGGCTGCAGCAGGTGTGCGGCGCGGCGATGGCCAAGGCCGTCGAGGACCGATTGTTCTACCGCACCGCGCGACTGGTGTCGACGCAGGAGGTCGGCGGCGATCCGGGCGCCTTCGCCGTCCCCGTCGCCCAGTTTCACCTGGCGCAGGCCGAGCGGGCGCGCCGGTGGCCGGCCGCCATGACGACCCTGTCCACCCACGACACCAAGCGCGGGGAGGACGTGCGCGCCCGCATCGGGGTGCTCTCCCAGGTCCCGGAGTCCTGGTCGGCGGCGGTGGCCGAATGGGAGCTCACGACCCCCAGCCCGGACGGCGCAACCGGATTGTTTCTGTGGCAGAACATGTTCGGCGTGTGGCCGACGGAGGGCAGGCCCGACGCCGAGCTCCGGCGCAGGCTGCACGAGTACGCCGCGAAGGCGGTCCGCGAGGCCGGCGTGCACACCTCCTGGGAGCGAGTGGACGAGGCCTTCGAGGCGCGGGTGCACGGATGGCTGGACGCGGTGTTCGACGGCCCGGTGGCGGAATCGATGTCGACGCTCGTGCGCCGCCTCGCCCCGCACGGCCGGGCGGTCGGGTTGGGCCAGAAACTGCTCCAGCTCACCGCTCCGGGCGTTCCCGACGTGTACCAGGGCACCGAACTGTGGGAGGACTCCCTGGTCGACCCGGACAACCGCCGCGGCGTCGACTTCGACGTCCGCCGCAGGCTGCTCGCCGCGGTCGACCCGGACACCGCGGCCGTCGAATCCGCGAAGCTGCTGGTGGTTCGGGAAGCACTGCGCGCGCGCCGTGAACGCCCGCACAGCTTCGTCGGCGGCGGCTACCGGTCCGTGTTCGCCGACGGCCCGGCCGCCGCGCACCTCGTCGGGTTCGCCCGTGGCGAGGACGTGATCGCCGTCGCGACGCGACTGACGGTCGGCCTGGCCGAACGCGGCTGGCAGGGCACCGTGCTGCACCTGCCGCCCGGAACCTGGTCGGAGCGACTGCACGGCCGGCGCGCGAGCGGCGCCGTCGAACTCGAGGCCCTGTTCGCGCGACGCGGGGTAGCGCTCTTCGTGCGCGAGCGCCAGTGACGTTCCACTGGCCGAGACATTTCGGCACACGATGACGAATCACCACCTAACGTGACGGGAGACACAGTTCACGACGCACGCGAAGGAACTCCGCACATGGGCAATCGGTTCGAGGGCAAGGTCGCATTCATCACCGGCGCAGCGCGCGGTCAGGGCAGGGCCGAGGCGGTCAAGTTCGCCTCCGAGGGCGCGAACATCATCGCCCTCGACGCATGCACGAAGTTCGCCTCGACCCCCTACGAGGGTGCCACCGAGGAGGATCTGGCCGAGACCGTCCGCCTCGTCGAGGAGCAGGGCCGCAAGATCGTGGCGACCAAGGCCGACGTCCGCGACTTCGCCGCCGTCACCGCCGCACTGGACGCGGGCCTCGAGGCGTTCGGTCGCCTCGACGCCGTGGTCGCCAACGCGGGCATCTGTTCGGCCGCGCTGTCCTGGGAGATCACCCCGGAGCAGTGGCAGGAGACCATCGACGTCAACCTGACCGGCGCGTTCTACACCTGCAAGGCCGCCATCCCCAAGCTGATCGAGCAGGGCGAGGGCGGCGCCATCGTCCTGACCAGCTCGGTCTCGAGCCTCAAGGGCGCCCCGTTCTTCGGTCACTACGTCGCCAGCAAGGCCGGCATGGCGGGCCTGACCCGGACCATGGCCAACGAGCTGGGCATGCACAAGATCCGGGTGAACAGCGTGCACCCGTACGGTGTGGCGACCGGAATGGTCATGTCCGATGTGCTCCCGCTGATGGAGCGATTCGCCGAGACCCTCGCCCCCGCGTTCATGCCCTCGCTGCCCTACGGCTTCAGCGAGCCCGAGGACGTCGCGAACGTCGTCGCGTTCCTCTGCTCCGAGGAGGCGCACCACATCACCGGCATCAACATGCCGATCGATCTGGGCAACGCCGCCCGCTGACGCGGCCGAGCGGCAACGCCGCATCGTCGACGTCCGCCGAGCCGCCGACCGGAACCCGTT
>NZ_JBHZAH010000079.1:0-24010 GCF_042754225.1 Rhodococcus sp. NPDC059234 | reverse complement strand
GATCCGGTCGGCGGTGACCTGGCGCCGGAGGCGGCGCTGGACCCGCAGACCGGGCGCCCGCGCCGTTTCGCCTACCCGCCCAACCTGTTCGTGGTCGACGGCGGCCAGCCGCAGGTGACGGCGGCCGCGGCCGTACTCGACGAGTTGGGCATCACCGACGTCGCGGTGGTCGGGCTCGCGAAGCGCCTCGAGGAGGTGTGGGTGCCGGGCGAGCCGGATCCGGTGATCCTGCCCCGCACCAGCGAGGCGCTGTTCCTGTTGCAACGAGTGCGTGACGAAGCCCACCGCTTCGCCATCACGTTCCATCGCAGCAAGCGCTCGCGCCGGATGACCGCGTCCGCGCTGGACTCGGTGCGGGGGCTGGGCGAGGCCCGGCGCACCGCGCTGGTCACGCATTTCGGGTCCGTCGCCAAGCTCAAGGAGGCGACCGTGGAGGAGATCACGGCTGTCCCGGGAGTGGGTGTCACCACGGCCCGGGCGGTGCTCGCCGCTCTCGGCGGTGAAACGAAACCGGCCGGTGGAACCGATGACGCTGTGGCAGACCGTGCGGTAGGGAATGATGAGCTGAGCGCGAAGCCGGACACATCGATCATCAGCGTGACGGATTGAGGAGGGCGGGGGCGGAGTGAACGACCGAATCGACGTGGGCGAGGCCGGGATCGATGTCGCGCTCGTCACCGGATTGTCGGGTGCTGGCCGTGGGACCGCGGCGAAGGTGCTCGAGGACATGGGCTGGTACGTCGCCGACAACCTGCCGCCCGAACTGATCTCCCGGATGGTCGACCTCGGGCTGGAACCGGCGTCCCGGATCCCGAAGCTCGCGGTGGTCGTCGACGTGCGCAGCCGGTTGTTCAGCAACGAACTGGTGTCGGTGATCAAGGAGGTCGCGGCCAAGACGACGCGCACGCGTGTGCTGTTCCTCGAGGCTAACGATCAGGTCCTGGTCCAGCGCTTCGAGCACGTGCGGCGCAGCCACCCGCTCCAGGCGGACGGTGTGGACGGCACCCTCGTCGAGGGCATCGCGGCCGAGCGAGCGCGACTGGCTCCGGTCAAGGCCGATGCCGACCTGGTGATCGACACGTCGTCGCTGTCCGTGCACCAGTTGCGCCAGAAGATCGAGTCCGCGTTCGGCGGCGGCGCCGCGCCCTCGGTCGCGGTCACCGTACAGTCGTTCGGATTCAAGTACGGATTGCCGATGGACGCCGACCTGGTGTGTGACGTCCGGTTCCTGCCCAACCCGCACTGGGTGCCGGAGCTGCGCGAGCACACCGGCCAGGAGGCGCCGGTGCGGGACTTCGTACTCGGTCAGGACGGTGCCGGGGACTACCTCGACACCTATCACCACGTCGTCGAGCTGACGACCAACGGATACCGTCGAGAGGGCAAGCGGTACATGACGATTGCGGTGGGATGCACCGGCGGCAAGCATCGGAGCGTCGCGATGGCGGAGGCCCTCGCGGCCCGGCTCGCGGGCGACACGGGCATCACGGTCAAGGTCGTACACCGCGACCTGGGGCGCGAATGACGGCGCACGATCCGGGCGCCGAGGACGGCGCGCCGACCGATCGGCGGCAGCCGTCGATCGTCGCTCTCGGCGGCGGTCACGGCCTGTACGCGACGCTGAGCGCGGCGCGCAGGCTCAGCTCCGACGTGACCGCGGTGGTGACCGTGGCGGACGACGGTGGCTCGTCCGGCCGGCTGCGGTCCGAACTCGGCGTCATCCCTCCCGGCGACCTGCGGATGGCTCTCGCTGCCCTGTCCCACAGCGGCGCGGATGGAGACACCGGTCCGGACGTGCAGACGTGGACGAAGACCATCCAGCACCGCTTCGGCGGCACCGGCGCGCTCGCCGGGCACTCGGTGGGCAACCTGATCCTCGCCGGCCTCAGCGAGGTCCTCGGCGACACCGTCGCGGCGCTCGACGAGATGGGCCGACTGCTGCGTATCGAAGGCCGGGTGCTGCCGATGTCGCCGATCGCGCTCGCGATCGAGGCCGACGTCGTGGGCCTCGAGGCGGACCCGCGGGTGAGCCGGTGCATCCGGGGACAGGTCGCGGTCGCGACCACGCCCGGCAAGGTGCGCCGGGTGCGGCTGCTGCCGTCGAACCCGCCGGCGTGCGCCGAGGCCGTCGAGGCGATCGAGCGCGCCGATCTGGTGCTGCTCGGCCCGGGTTCCTGGTTCACCAGCGTCATCCCGCACGTTCTCGTCCCCGAACTGTTGGCGAGCCTCACCGAGACCGCGGCGCGCAAGGCGCTGATCCTCAACCTGGCCCCGGAGCTGGGGGAGACGGCGGGATTCTCCGCCGAACGTCACCTGCACGTGCTGTCGCAGCATGCTCCGGAGTTGACCGTCGACGACGTCGTCGTGGACTCGGGGTCGGTGCCCGAGGGGAGCGAACGCGAGCACCTGTGTCGCGCCGCCCGGCAGCTCGGGGCCGAGGTCGGCTACGCGGACGTCGCGGAAAGCGGTACCGCCATTCATCACGCGGGCAAGTTGGCCGCGGCACTCGATCGAATCGTGTCTCTCGCAGCGGCGCGGGACCGACAGGTGACACCGGGAAGGGAGACCACTTCGTGGCAATGACAGCGGAGGTCAAGGACGAGCTGAGCAGGCTCGCCGTGACCCAGGTCTCGGCCCGCAAGGCCGAGGTTTCAGCGTTGCTGCGGTTCGCGGGGGGACTGCACATCGTCGGAGGTCGAGTAGTGGTGGAGGCGGAGGTCGACCTCGGCTCCACCGCTCGGCGGCTGCGCGGCGAGATCTTCGATCTGTACGGGTACGGCTCCGACGTGCACGTCCTCGGTGCGGGCGGGTTGCGCAAGACTGCCCGCTACATCGTGCGCGTGTCCAAGGAGGGTGAAGCCCTCGCCCGTCAGACCGGACTGCTGGACCTGCGCGGCCGGCCGGTGCGGGGACTGCCCGCCCAGGTGGTCGGCGGCAGCATCGTCGACTCGGAGGCGGCGTGGCGCGGGGCGTTCCTTGCGCACGGGTCGCTGACCGAGCCGGGTCGGTCCTCGGCGCTCGAGGTCAGCTGCCCGGGCCCCGAGGCGGCGCTCGCGCTGGTCGGTGCCGCCCGCCGGCTCGGGGTCTCCGCCAAGGCGCGCGAGGTGCGCGGCAGCGACCGGGTGGTCGTGCGCGACGGCGAGGCCATCGGCGCGCTGCTGACGCGGATGGGTGCACAGGACACCCGGCTGGTGTGGGAGGAACGCCGGATGCGGCGCGAGGTCCGGGCGACGGCGAACCGGCTGGCGAACTTCGACGACGCGAACCTGCGGCGGTCGGCGCGGGCGGCGGTCGCGGCCGCGGCACGGGTCGAGCGTGCGCTGGAGATTCTCGGCGAGGACGTGCCCGATCACCTCGCGGCGGCGGGCAGCTTGCGGGTGCAGCACCGCCAGGCATCTCTCGAGGAACTGGGTCAGCTGGCCGATCCGCCGATGACCAAGGATGCGGTCGCGGGCCGGATCCGGCGACTGCTGTCGATGGCGGACCGCAAGGCGAAGGAGACCGGAATCCCGGACACCGAGTCCGCGGTCACCGCCGATCTGCTCGACGAGGCGTAGCGCAGCGGAGCCGACCATTCGGCACCGAGGCGTAGCGCAGCGGAGCCGACCCTTCGGCACCGAGGCGTAGCGCAGCGGAGCCGACCCTTCGGAGCCGACCGTTCAGCGCCGGGATCGAGTGACTATTCCCACTGGGGGAGCTGCGGGTGTGCCGGATCAGGCGCACTAGGCTGTCGCATACATCTGAGTTTTTGCACACGAGAACTGGTCAAAAGGAGCGAATTGTGACTGTCCGGGTAGGCGTGAACGGCTTCGGTCGTATCGGACGTAACTTCTTCAGGGCCGTCGATGCGCAGAAGGCGCTCGGCACCACCGACATCGAGATCGTGGCGGTCAACGACCTGACCGACAACGCCACCCTCGCCCACCTGCTCAAGTACGACTCCATCCTCGGCCGCCTGCCGCACGACGTCTCGCTCGAGGGCGACGACACCATTGTCGTCGGCGACCAGAAGATCCGCGCGCTCTCGCACCGCGGCCCGCTCAACGAGCTGCCCTGGGGCGAGCTCGGCGTCGACGTGGTCGTCGAGTCCACCGGCATCTTCACCGACGCCGCCAAGGCCAAGGGCCACCTCGAGGCCGGCGCCAAGAAGGTCATCATCTCCGCGCCCGCCAAGGGCGAGGACATCACCATCGTGATGGGCGTCAACGACGACAAGTACGACGGCAGCCAGAACATCATCTCCAACGCCTCGTGCACCACGAACTGCCTGGGCCCGATCGCCAAGGTCCTCGACGACGAGTTCGGCATCGTCAAGGGTCTGATGACGACGATCCACGCGTACACCCAGGATCAGAACCTGCAGGACGCCCCGCACGCCGACCTGCGTCGTGCCCGCGCGGCCGCCCTGAACATCGTTCCCACCGGCACCGGTGCGGCCAAGGCCATCGGCCTGGTGCTCCCGCAGCTGCTCGGCAAGCTCGACGGCTACGCCCTGCGCGTGCCGATCCCGACGGGTTCGGTCACCGACCTCACCGCGAACCTGAAGAAGCCGGCGTCCGCCGAGGAGATCAACGCCGCGATGAAGGCGGCCGCCGAGGGCACCCTCAAGGGCATCCTGAAGTACACCGAGGCGCCGATCGTCTCCTCCGACATCGTCACCGACCCGCACTCGTCGATCTTCGACGCGGGCCTGACCAAGGTGATCGACGACCAGGTCAAGATCGTCTCCTGGTACGACAACGAGTGGGGCTACTCGAACCGCCTCGCGGACCTCATCGGCCTCGTCTCGAAGTCCCTCTGATCGCGGTGGCTGTCAAGACGCTGAAGAACCTGCTGGACGAGGGGGTCGCCGGTCGCGCCGTGCTGGTGCGCTCGGACCTCAACGTCCCGCTGGACAACGGAACCATCACCGATCCGGGCCGGATCATCGCGAGCGCGCCGACCATCGGTGCGCTCGCCGAGGCCGGCGCCAAGGTCATCGTGATGGCGCACCTCGGCCGTCCCAAGGGCGAGCCGGATTCGGCGCTCTCGCTGGCCCCAGTGGCCGCGAAGCTCGGTGAGGTGCTCGGCCGTAACGTCCAGCTCGCCGGCGACGTCGTCGGCCAGGACGCGCTGGCGCGGGCCGAGGGCCTCACCGACGGCGACGTGCTGCTGCTCGAGAACATCCGGTTCGATCCGCGCGAGACCAGCAAGGACGACGCCGAGCGCCTGGCGCTGGCGAAGGCCCTGGTCGAGCTGACCGATTTCAACGGGGCGTTCGTCTCCGACGGTTTCGGTGTGGTGCACCGCAAGCAGGCGTCGGTGTACGACGTGGCGACCCTGCTGCCGCACTAC
This sequence comes from Rhodococcus sp. NPDC059234, assembly GCF_042754225.1. Taxonomy (NCBI): domain Bacteria; kingdom Bacillati; phylum Actinomycetota; class Actinomycetes; order Mycobacteriales; family Nocardiaceae; genus Rhodococcus; species Rhodococcus sp. NPDC059234. Next base: position 18,676 of record NZ_JBHZAH010000079.1, on the reverse strand, counting down.
GCGGGCACCCTGGTGGCCGCCGAGGTCGAGGTGCTGCAGAGGCTGACCCAGGACTCCGAGCGGCCGTACGCCGTCGTGCTGGGTGGCTCGAAGGTCTCCGACAAGCTCGCCGTGATCGAGGCGCTGGCCACCAAGGCCGACACCCTGGTCATCGGCGGCGGCATGTACTACACGTTCCTGGCCGCGCAGGGGGTGTCGGTCGGCAACTCGCTGTGCGAGGAGTCGATGATCCCCACCTGCAGGGAACTGCTGGAGAAGTACGCGGACGTCATCCACATCCCGCAGGACGTGGTGATCGCGGACTCGTTCTCCGCGGACGCCGAGTCCAAGACGGTCTCCGTCCTCGAGATCCCGGACGGCTGGATGGGCCTGGACATCGGACCGGAGTCGGTGGAGCGCTTCGCCGCGATCCTCGGGGGCGCCAAGACGGTGTTCTGGAACGGCCCGATGGGCGTGTTCGAGTTCCCGAAGTTCTCGGCCGGCACCAAGGGCGTCGCCGAGGCGATCATCGGTGCCACCGCCAAGGGCGCGTTCAGCGTCGTCGGCGGCGGCGACTCGGCGGCCGCGGTGCGACTGCTGGGCCTGCCCGAGGACGGCTTCTCGCACATCTCCACCGGCGGTGGCGCGTCCCTCGAGTACCTCGAGGGCAAGTCGCTGCCCGGCATCGAAGCGCTGGAGGGCTGACCGATGGCACGTAAGCCGCTCATCGCCGGCAACTGGAAGATGAACCTCAACCACCTCGAGGCAATCGCCCTGGTGCAGAAGATCGCCTTTTCGTTGCCCGCGAAGTACTTCGACAAGGTCGACGTGACGGTGATCCCGCCGTTCACCGACATCCGCAGCGTGCAGACGCTGGTCGAGGGCGACAAGCTGCTGCTCACCTACGGTGCGCAGGACGTCTCGGCGCAGGACTCCGGCGCGTACACCGGTGAGATCAGCGGCGCCATGCTGGCGAAGCTGGGCTGCACCTTCGTCGTGGTCGGGCACTCGGAGCGTCGCCAGTACCACGGCGAGACCGACGAGACGGTGCTCGCCAAGACCAAGGCGGCCCTGAAGCACGGGATCACCCCGATCGTGTGCATCGGCGAGGGCCTCGACATCCGCGAGGCCGGCGATCACGTCGCGTACAACGTGGCGCAGCTGCGGGGCTCGCTTGCCGGCCTGTCGGCGGACGAGATCTCCAAGATCGTCGTCGCGTACGAGCCGGTGTGGGCCATCGGCACCGGCAAGGTGGCCTCGGCCGCCGACGCGCAGGAGGTGTGCGCCGCAGTGCGCGCCACCCTCGCCGAGATGGCCTCCGCGGAGGTCGCGGCGGGTGTCCGAGTGCTCTACGGCGGCTCGATGAACGCCAAGAACGTCGGCGAGCTTGTCGCTCAGCCCGACGTCGACGGTGGACTGGTCGGCGGAGCCTCGCTCAAGGCCGACGAGTTCGCGACGCTCTCCGCGATCGCGGCGGGCGGTCCGCTGCCCTGATCGACGCGGCCGTGATCGGCCGACATCGTGAAACGCCGGTGGGTGCGTCGTCTTCGGACGGCGCACCCACCGGCATTTTGTGTGTCGCGGAGTAACGTGTACTTCACGTCGACCAGAGGAGTGTCCGGTGAAGTTCGAGGAGATCCCCGCAGTGAAGAAGATCGGGATTCAGGTGCTGAAGGCGCACCAGTGGGTGTACGAGCGCACGGACGGACGGATCGGGCACAAGCTCCTCGGTGTGCCGTGCCTGCTGCTCGACACCGTCGGCGCGAAGACCGGGCAGGCGCGGGTCAGCAGCCTGACCTACGTGCGCGACGGTGACGACTACGTGGTGGTGGCGTCCAACGGCGGCGCACCGCGGTCCCCGGGCTGGTTCTTCAATCTCCGTAAGCGCCCCGAGGCGCGAATCCGCGTGGGGACCAAGGGTATTGCGGTGACCGTGCGGATGCTCGGGCCCGAGGACGACGGCTACGACCGGCTGTTCGCCGCGGCCGATGCGAACAACGGCGGGCGCTACGGCGGTTACCAGCGGCACACCTCGTGACCGATTCCGATCGTCGTCCTGTCGCCGCGCTAGTTTCGATACATTTATGTATCGAGTGCGTTAGCGTATCGGCATGACCGACGCGCCGGACCGCCCGCTGAGCGTACGGCGGACGCGTACGCGCGACCGCCTGCTCGCCGCGGCCCTCGACGTCTTCGCCGAGGAGGGCTTCGGGCGCTCCACGGTCGAGCAGGTCTGCGAGCGGGCGGGCTTCACCCGCGGCGCGTTCTACTCGAACTTCGAGTCCCTCGACGAACTGTTCCTCGTGATGTGGGAGCAGCACTCGACGGCGATGTTGGCCGGGATCCGCGAGGCGGTCGCCGCGGCCGAGGCGGTGGCCGACGCGGAGTCGGTCGACCTCGACCAGGCGGCCGCCGGCATCCTCGCCGCGATCCCGGTCGAGGACCGCTGGTACCGGATAACGGCCGAGTTCACCGCGCACGCCCTGCGGAACCCTGCCCTGAGGTCGGTGATGGTGGCGCGCGAGGCGGCGATCCTGGCGGCGATCCTCCCGATCGTCGAATCCGCGCTGGCGCGCGCCGGACGTCGGGTCACCGATCCGGGGGAGTTGGGGCGAGCCCTGGTCGCCGTCCACGACGGGACCGCGGTGCAGGTCCTGATGGAGCCGGACGACGAACGGATTGTCAGTGCACGCACACACCTGTTCGTGTGTGTGCTCCGCAGTTACAGCGAAAGCGTGTGAGGTGGACATGTCTCGAGATGCCGATGTCATCGTCGTCGGGGCCGGGCTCGCGGGCCTGGTAGCGACCCACGAGCTGGTCAAGGCGGGTCGCACCGTTCTCCTGGTCGACCAGGAGAACGCCGAAAACCTTGGCGGGCAGGCATTCTGGTCGCTGGGTGGGCTGTTCCTGGTGGACAGCCCGGAGCAGCGACGCATGGGCATCAAGGACTCCTACGAGCTCGCGATGCAGGACTGGATGGGCAGCGCCGGCTTCGATCGTGAGCGCGAGGACCACTGGGGCCGCCAGTGGGCGCGGGCCTACGTGCAGTTCGCGGCCGGGGAGAAGCGCGCCTACCTGCACGAGCTCGGGCTCAAGGTGATGCCGAACGTCGGTTGGGCCGAACGAGGTTCGGGATCGGCCACCGGTCACGGCAACTCGGTGCCCCGCTTCCACATCACCTGGGGGACCGGTCCCGAGGTGGTCCGGGTGTTCCGCGAGCCGGTTCTCGCCAGCGCCGACCGCGGACTGGTGACGTTCAAGTACCGGCACCAGGTGGACGAGCTGATCGTCGAGAACGGGGCCGCGGTCGGTGTGCGTGGCACCGTCCTCGCCCCGTCCACCGAGGCCCGCGGCGTCAAGTCCAACCGCACCCCGGCGGGGGAGTTCGAACTGCGTGCGCAGGCGGTGATCGTCACCTCCGGCGGCATCGGCGGCAACCCCGACCTGGTCAAGGCGAACTGGCCGGTCGAGCGGCTCGGCCGGGCCCCGGAGCGGATGATCACCGGCGTGCCCGCGCACGTGGACGGGCGGATGCTCGGCATCACCGAGTCCGCAGGCGGCAACATCGTCAACCGCGACCGGATGTGGCACTACACCGAGGGCATCGTCAACTGGGACCCGATCTGGCCGAACCACGCCATCCGGGTCATCCCCGGCCCGTCGTCGCTGTGGCTCGACGCGACCGGCAAGCGACTACCCGTCCCGCTGTTCCCCGGCTTCGACACCCTCGCGACGCTCCAGTACATCCTCGGGACCGGACACGACCACACCTGGTACATCCTGACCCAGTCGATCATCGAGAAGGAGTTCGCGCTGTCGGGCTCCGAACAGAACCCGGACATGACCGGCAAGGACCTCAAGCTGCTGCTCGGTCGGGTGAAGAAGGGCGCGACCGGACCGGTCGAGGCGTTCAAGCAGCACGGCGAGGACTTCGTCGTCCGCGACAACCTGCGCGACCTCGTCGACGGGATGAACGCGATCAACCCCGGTCCGCCGCTGGACTACGAGCAGGTCGAGCGCGAGGTGGTCGCCCGCGACCGCGAGATGGACAACGCGTACTCCAAGGACATGCAGGTGATGGCGATCCGCAACGCGCGCAGCTACCTGCCGGACAAGGTGACCCGCGTCGCGAAGCCGCACAAGCTGCAGGACCCCGCCCACGGCCCGATGATCGCGGTCCGGCTGAACCTGCTCACCCGCAAGACTCTCGGCGGGCTCGAGACGAACCTGGACTCCCAGGTGATCCGTCCCGACGGCAGCGCGTTCGACGGCCTGTACGCGGCAGGCGAGGTCGCTGGCTTCGGCGGCGGCGGCGTGCACGGCTACAACGCGCTCGAGGGCACCTTCCTCGGCGGCTGCATCTTCTCCGGCCGGGCCGCGGGCCGGGCGCTGGCGCGGGACCTCGGGTAGGCCTTCGGCCCGTGAGTACTTCCGGCCCTGTACGAGGCCGGAAGTGCTCACGGGCAGTGGAGCTGCCTTCTAGCCGAGCAGCTTGGCCTTCAGCTTGCCGATGGTGGCGGCGTCGAGGCCGAGGCCCTCGGAGAGGTACTTGTCCATCGACCCGTAGCTCGCGGTGACCTGGTCCAGACCGGCCTGCAGGAAGCTCGATTCGACCGTCACCAGCGGCAGGTAGTTGGTGTACCTGTCACCGAACGCGGCCTTGAGGCCCGCGGTGTTCTTGGCGATCGAGTCCTTGGCGTACTCGTTCGTGAGCAGGTAGTCGTCCATGATGGTCTTCTGGTCGACGCCCGCGATGCTGAGCAGCAGGGCGGAAGTCCAGCCGGTGCGGTCCTTGCCCGCGGTGCAGTGGAAGACCTGGCCGCCCGCCGTGTTCGCCATGTCGGTGAGCAGTTCCTTGAACTTCGACCGCTCGACAGTGCCGGTGACGAACGTCTTGTTCATGTCCTGCATCATCTTGCGGGCGTCGTCGGGGCCCTGGATCTTGCCGAGCATCTCGTTGATGTTGCCGGACAGGATCGGAATGCGCTTGTAGGTCACGCCTGCCGGCAGCTTGTCGGCCTTCTGGCCGACCTCGTCGTCGCTGCGCAGGTCGTACACGGTCGACAGCTTCAGGCCGGTGAGGGTCGCCATGTCCGCGTCGTTCGGCACGATCGCGTTTGCACGGTAGAACACACCCTTGTTCACGTGCCGGAAGGCCGCGGAGTAGCCGGCGCCCGTCCCCGCGACGTCGCGGAAGTTGTCCACGCTCGCGAGCCGGGGAGCGTCGGCGGCGGGAGCGGAGTTGCCGAGTCCGGACGAACCGGCTTCCAGCAGCGAAGCGATAGCCGGCGGAATCGAGGGCTCGGCCTGCGCAACGGCGCCGCCGACGCCGGTGAACAGCGCCGCGCCGCTGACCACAAGGGCGCACGCGATTGTGGAACGGTGTCGAGACATGGAGAACCTTCCGATCGGGTAAGGGGTGCTTCCGGATGAGGAACGTAGCCACGGTTCCCCGGTAGGTCTCGATATGCGCCCGTTCCTCCCGCTCAGCGGTCATGAATCGGTGTTCGTGGACATTTCGCGGTCCGATGTCCGGGGCGTTCGGTCGGTAACTGTAAGCTGGGTCAGCTTGTGTCCGTACCCCGCGCGTGAAGGGCAGAGAAGAGCCGAGATGAAACTGTTCCTGGACATCCTGCTGGTGATCACCAGCGTGCTGCTGATCGTGTTCGTGCTGTTGCACCGCGGTAAGGGTGGCGGTCTGTCCAGCCTGTTCGGCGGCGGTGTGCAGTCGAGCCTGTCCGGTTCCACGGTGGTCGAGAAGAACCTCGACCGACTGACTTTGTTCACGGCGGCGGTCTGGTTGATCGCGATCCTGGGCATCGGCCTCGAGATCAAGTTCAGCTGACGGTGGCGGACCTGATCCGCTCGGCCGTCCTGCCCGAGGCCGGGGCCGCGCTGGTCGATGCCCCCGAGTTCGCGACGCTCGCGACGGTCGAGCCGTCCGGGCAGCCGCAGTTGTCGGTGATCTGGGTGCAGCGTGACGGCGGCGACGTGCTCTTCTCGACCGTCCGCGGACGGCGGAAGGCCGCCAACCTCGAACGCGATCCCCGGGCGACCCTGCTGATCTACCCGGCGTCGCGGCCGTACAGCTACCTCGAGGTGCGCGGAACGGTCGCGTTCACCGAGGATCCGGACGGGTCGCTGATCCACGCCCTCGCGACCAAGTACACGGGCGCCGCGCGCTGGGAGTTCGACGCCCCGGGTACGCCCCGCGTCATCGGGAGGCTGACCCCCGACGCGGTCGTCTTCAAGGCCTGATCGGGGCGCGTTCGCGCTGCGACCGTCCCGGTCGGCCCCGATACTGGGGCGATGACGAAGCACCCAGACGACGCATCGCGCGCGGCCACCGAGCCGCTGCGGGAGGACATCCGGTTGCTCGGCGGGATTCTCGGGCAGACCGTCCGCGACCAGGCCGGCGCCGCGGTGTTCGACCTCGTCGAGCGGGCCCGGGTCGAGTCGTTCCGGGTCCGCCGCTCGGAGATCGACCGCTCCGAACTGGCCGCACTGTTCACGAACCTCGAGGTGGACGTGGCGATCCCGGTCATCCGGGCCTTCAGTCACTTCGCGCTGCTCGCCAATCTCGCCGAGGATCTGCACCGGGAGCGGCGTCGCGCGATCCACGTCCGGGCGGGCGATCCGCCGCAGGACAGCAGCCTCGCCGCAACCTACGCGAAACTCGATGCGGCGGACCTGGATTCGTCGGGTGTGGCCCGTGCCCTGGACGGCGCGCTGGTGGTCCCGGTGATCACCGCCCATCCCACCGAGACGCGCCGGCGGACCGTCTTCGAGACGCAGAACCGCATCACGGACCTGATGCGGTACCGGGAACGCACCGAACTCGACGCGGCCGAGGACGCAGAGACCCTGGCGGCGCTGCGCCGGCAGATCCTCACGCTGTGGCAGACCGCGCTGATCCGATTGGCCCGCCTGCGGATTCAGGACGAGATCGAGGTCGGACTGCGGTACTACGACGCCGCACTGTTCGAGGTGGTTCCGCGGATCAACGCCGCGCTGCGCCGGGAGCTGCGCCGTCGCTGGCCGGACGGGAACCTGCTGCCCGAGCCGATGCTGCGCACCGGTTCGTGGATCGGCGGCGACCGTGACGGCAACCCCTACGTCACCGCCGACGTGGTCCACCGGGCCACCCGCCGGGCCGCCGCGACCGCCCTCGACCGGCACCTGCACGACCTCGAGACGCTGGGACAGGAACTGGCGATGTCGGCCCGCCTGGTGGCGGTGTCGGCGGACCTGGACGCCCTGGCCGCCGCGTCCGGGGACGACGCCCCGTCTCGGGCGGACGAGCCGTATCGGCGGGCGTTGCGCGGCATGCGCGCCCGGCTGACCGAGACCGCGGTCGCGGTCCTCGGCGGTGACCTCGCCCGCACCTCGTCGGCCGCACTCGCCGATTCCGGGCTCGAGCCGTACCGCGGGCCGTCCGAACTGCTCGCCGACCTCGCCGTGGTCGACGCGTCCCTGCGCGGGCACGGCGACGACGCGATCGCAGACGACCGGCTGGCAGTGATCCGGGAATCGGTGGAGGCCTTCGGGTTCCACCTCGCCGGGCTCGACCTGCGGCAGAACTCGGAAGTGCACGAGGAGGTGATCGCGGAACTGCTGGCGTGGGCCGGGGTGCACCCCGACTACGCCTCGCTCGACGAGCCGCAGAGGGTGTCGCTGCTGGCGGCCGAACTGCGCACCCGGCGCCCGCTCACCCGACCCGGCGCTTCCTTCGGGGAACGCACCACCTCCGAGCTCGCGATCCTCGCGGCCGCGGCCGACGCGGTCGCCGAACTCGGTCCCGACGCGATCCCGAACTGCGTCATCAGCATGTGCACCTCGGTCAGCGACATGCTCGAGGCGGCGGTGCTGCTCAAGGAGGTCGGGTTGCTGGTGCCCGGGGATCCGGAGCGCCGGGCCCCCAACGTCGTGCCGCTCTTCGAGACGATCGAGGACCTGCGCGGCGGAGCGGCGACCCTGCGGTCGGCGCTCGACGTGCCGGAGTACCGGGCGCTCGTCGACGCCCGCGGCGGCCTGCAGGAGGTGATGCTCGGCTACTCCGACTCCAACAAGGACGGCGGCTACCTCGCCGCGAACTGGGCGCTCTACCGCGCCGAGCTCGATCTCGTCGACGCCGCGCGCGACACCGGAATCCGGTTGCGGCTCTTCCACGGTCGCGGCGGCACCGTCGGCCGGGGCGGGGGACCGAGCTACGAGGCGATTCTCGCGCAGCCGCCCGGCGCGGTGACCGGGTCACTGCGCATCACCGAGCAGGGTGAGGTGATCGCCGCGAAGTACGCCCAGCCGAGGATCGCGCACCGCAACCTCGAGACGCTGCTCGCCGCGACCCTCGAGTCGTCGCTCCTCGACGTCGAGGGACTCGGCCCGGACGCCGATGCCGCGTACGCCCTGCTCGACGACCTCGCCGAGCGCGCGCGGGTCGCGTACGGCGAACTCGTCCACGAGACACCGGGATTCGTGGAGTACTTCACCACCTCGACGCCGGTCGCGGAGATCGGCGACCTCAACATCGGCTCGCGGCCGTCCTCCCGCAAACCCACGCGCTCGATCGGCGACCTGCGCGCGATCCCCTGGGTGCTCTCCTGGAGCCAGTCCCGGGTGATGCTCCCCGGCTGGTACGGCACGGGCACCGCCTTCGAGGACTGGGTGGGCGGGGACCCGGACCGGCTCGCGCGACTGTCGGACCTCTACCGGCGCTGGCCGTTCTTCCGCACCGTGCTCTCGAACATGGCGATGGTGATGGCGAAGTCCGACATGGGACTCGCGGCGCGGTACGCCGAACTCGTCCCGGACACCGAACTGCGCGAGCGGGTGTTCGGCATGATCGCCGCCGAGCACGCCCGGACCGTCGCGATGTACACCGCGATCACCGGCAACGACTCGCTCACCGCCGACAACCCGGCGCTGGAGCGGTCCGTCTACAACCGCTTCCCGTACCTCGAACCGCTCAACCATCTGCAGGTCGAGCTGCTGCGCCGATACCGGGCCGGCGACGACAGCGACCGCGTCCGTCGCGGCATCCAGCTGACGATGAACGGGCTCGCGACCGCGCTGCGCAACAGCGGATAGCGTCGGCCACGGAACCGGACCGGCTGTGTGCGCGTCCAATTCACCAACGGACCGACACACTCGCCGTTTCGGAGGGAGTTGCGCGATGAATCACTGCACGGGTGCGCAGGACTGGCGTGGTGGGGTGCGATCGCTCTCGTACGCACGCGGGAAGCCGCGCGCCCACACGTTGCTGCACGGCCGGCGCGCGGACCGCCCGGCACCGCGCGTCCTGCCGCCGGCGCCACGGGAGGCGAACCCGCGCGCCGTCGGCGAGGGGCCGGAGGACGCCTGAGCCGTCAGGCCGTCGGCAGGTCCGCGGCGGCGGCCCGGTCGAGGAACCAGACGGTCGACTCGGCGCCGAGGGCGCCTGCGGCGGGGATGTCGTTGGGGTCGGCGCCCGCGACCGCGGCGGCCACGGCCTGCGACTTGTCCGCGCCCGCGACGAGCAGCCACACCCGGCGGGCCCGGCGAACGGCGGGCAGCGTCAGGGTGACCCGCTCGGACGGAGGCTTGGGGGAGTCGGTGACGCCGACGACGTAACGCTTCGTCTCCTGCACCGCCTCGGTGTCGGGGAACAGCGAATTGACGTGTCCCTCACCGCCCATCCCGAGCAGGTGCACGTCGAAGTCGGGGATCGGCCCGCCCGTCGCGTGGGCGGCGAGCAGGTGTTCGTAGGCGTGCGCGGCGGCGTCCGGATCTCCCGCGTACGCGCCGTCCCCGTACGGCATCGGATGCAGGCGCGCCGGGACGACGGGCACGTGGTCGAGCAGCGCCTCGTGCGCCTGGACCTCGTTGCGGTCGGCGTGGCCGGCCGGCAGGAACCGTTCGTCGCCCCAGAACACGTCGACGGCCGACCAGTCGATCGCTCCGGGGTTCTCCCGGAGCTTGCGCAGCAGGCCGATCCCGTTGCCGCCGCCGGTGAGCACGATCGACGCCGACCCGCGCTCCGCCTGCGCGGCGACGATCACGTCGACGAACTGGGCCGCGGCCGCCGTGGTGAGGGCATCGGAGTCGTCGAAGGTCTGCACACTCACGGAATCACTCATGGGAACACATCATTCGTAGATCACGCGCGAAAGTCCAGCAAGTGCCGCGCGGTAGATCTCGTCGGGATCGAGGCGACGCAGTTCCTCGGCCAGGCAGTCGCGGGTTTCCCTCCGTGCCAACGACACCAGGGCGTCGGGTGCGCCCGAGCGGCTCAGCGTCGCGGTCTTGCCCGTCTGCGGCCGGGTCAGCGACACCGACCCGGTCTCCCGTTCGAGGTCAACGGTCGGGATCCCGACCCGTCGCCGCACCGGACCGCCGATCCGGCTGGCCAGCCAGCCGGCGATCAGGTCGATCGCCGGTTCCTCGGCGAGACCGGACACGGTCGCCGAGATCAGCTTCTCGTGCGGCGGCTGATCCATCGCCGAGGTGAGCAGGGCCCGCCACGGTGTGGTCCGGCTCCACGCGAGGTCGGTGTCGCCCGCGGTGTACGAGTCGAGCCGCGACTTGATGGTGGCCGCCGGGTCCGCCGTCCCGGTGGCGTCGGTGATCCGCCGGATCGCCAACTGCCCCAGCGGGTCACGCGACGGCACGGCCGGTGCGTCGCCTGGCCACCAGGCCACCACGGGGGTGTCCGGCAGCAGGAACGGGACGACCACGCTGCTCTCGTGGCCGGCCAGTTCGCCCGACAGTCGCAGCACCACGACCTCCGAGGCGCCGGCGTCGCCGCCGACCCGGATCTGCGCGTCGAGGCGGGACTCGCCGTCCCGCCCGCCGCGGGTGACCACGATGACGCGGCACGGGTGCTCGCGACTCGCCTCGTTCGCGGCCTCGATGACGGCCTCGGAGTTCGCGCTGTCGGCGCTCACCACCAGGGTCAGCACGCGGCCGAGGGTGACGGCTCCGCCGGTCTCCCTGAGCTCGACGAGCTTCTTGTTCACGGTCTCGGTGGTGGTCTCGGGCAGGTCGATGATCACCGGTGCACCTCCGCCGTCCCGGTCTCGAACGTGGTCACGGCCTTCTCCATTCGCGTCCGGTGCGGCGCAGCATCTCCTGCGCGGACGGCGGGCCCCAGGTGCCCGCCTCGTAGGGTTCGGGACTGCCGCCGGCGGCCCAGTGCTCGAGCACCGGGTCCAGGATCTTCCAGGACAGCTCGACTTCCGCGTTCACCGGGAACAGCGACGGCTCGCCCAGCAGCACGTCGAGGATCAGCCGTTCGTAGGCCTCGGGGGAGGACTCGGTGAACGCCTGTCCGTAGCTGAAGTCCATGTTGACGTCGCGGACCTCCATCGACGAGCCCGGCACCTTCGAGCCGAACCGCATGGTCACGCCCTCGTCCGGCTGCACCCGGATCACGAGGGCGTTCTGTCCCAGCTCCTCGGTCATGGTGGCGTCGAAGGGCAGGTGCGGGGCGCGCTTGAACACCACCGCGATCTCGGTGACCCTGCGGCCCAAACGCTTTCCGGTCCGCAGGTAGAACGGCACGCCGGCCCAGCGGCGGGTGTCCACCTCAAGGGTGATCGCGGCGAAGGTCTCGGTCGTCGAGTCCTTGGAGAAGCCGTCCTCGTCGAGCAGGCCCACCACCTTCTGGCCGCCCTGCCAGCCGCCCGCGTACTGGCCGCGGGCCGTCGTCTCGTCGAGCGGTTCGGCCAACCGGGTCGCCGAGAGGACCTTGATCTTCTCGGCCTGCAGTTCCGCCGGTTCGAAGCTGACCGGCTCCTCCATCGCGGTGAACGCGAGCAACTGGAGCAGGTGGTTCTGGATCACGTCCCGGGCCGCCCCGATGCCGTCGTAGTACCCGGCCCGGCCGCCAAGGCCGATGTCCTCGGCCATGGTGATCTGGACGTGGTCCACGTAGTGGGCGTTCCAGATCGGGTCGAACAACTGGTTCGCGAACCGCAGCGCCAGGATGTTCTGGACCGTCTCCTTGCCGAGGTAGTGGTCGATGCGGAAGACCGCGTCCTCGGGGAAGACGGTGTTGACGACCGCGTTGAGTTCCTTGGCGCTGTCGAGGTCGTGGCCGAACGGCTTCTCGATCACTACCCGGCGCCACTGGTCGGCGGTCTGCTTGGAGAGCCCCGACTTCGAGAGCTGCTCGCAGACCGTCGGGAACGCGGCCGGTGGGATCGCCAGGTAGAAGGCGTGGTTGCCGCCGGTGCCGCGCTCCTCGTCGAGCGCGGCCAGCGTGGACGTCAGCTCCGCGAACGCGGCGTCGTCGTCGAAGCTGCCCTGCACGAACCGCAGGCCCTCGGCGAGGCGGTCCCACACGTCCTCGCGGAACGGGGTGCGGGAGTGCTTCTTGACCGCGTCGTGCACGACCTTGCCGAAGTCCTCCGCGGCCCAGTCCCGGCGGGCGAATCCGACCAGCGCGAAGCCCGGCGGCAGCAGGCCACGGTTGGCCAGGTCGTACACCGCCGGCATCAGCTTCTTGCGCGCCAGGTCGCCGGTGACCCCGAAGATCACCAGCGAGCACGGGCCCGCGATGCGGGGCAGTCTCTTGTCCCTCTCGTCCCGCAGCGGGTTGACCCACTGCGGTGCGGCGCCCGTGCTCGCCACCGATCAGCCCTGGTGAGACGCGGCCGTGAGCTGCCCGGAGATCGCCTCCAGCAGCTCGTTCCAGGACGCCTCGAACTTGTCGACGCCCTCGATCTCGAGCTTGTCGAACACTTCGGGCAGCGGCACCCCGGCCGCGGTGAGCGCGTCGAAGACCTGCTGCGAGGCGGCCGCGGTGCCGGTGATCGTGTCGCCGGTGATCGCGCCGTGGTCGGCGACCGCGTCCATCGTCTTCTCCGGCATGGTGTTCACCGTGTTCGGCGCGACCAGCTCGGTGACGTACAGGGTGTCCGGGTAGTCGGGGTTCTTGACCCCCGTCGACGCCCACAGCGGGCGCTGCACCCGGGCACCGGACTTCGCCAGCTCGGCGAAGCGGGCGCCGCCCTCGAACACCTCCTGGTACGCGGCGTAGGCCAGGCGCGCGTTGGCCAGGCCGGCCTTGCCGCGCAGGGCCAGTGCCTCGTCCGAACCGATCTTCTCCAGCCGGGCGTCGATCTCCGAGTCGACCCGGGAGACGAAGAAGGACGCGACCGAGTGAATCTGGGACACGTCGTGCCCGGCGGCGGCCGCGGCCTCGAGACCGGCGAGGTAGGCGTCGATGACGGCCTTGTGCCGCTCCACCGAGAAGATCAGGGTCACGTTGACGCTGATGCCCTCGGCGATCACCCGGGTGATCGCGGGCAGACCCGCGAGGGTCGCCGGGATCTTGATCAGCAGGTTCGGGCGGTCGACGATCTTCCACAGCTCGATCGCCTGCGCGACCGTCGCGTCGGTCTCGTGTGCGAGGCGCGGGTCGACCTCGATGGAGACGCGGCCGTCGACGCCGTCGCTGGCCGTGTACTGCGGTGCCAGCAGGTCGCAGGCGTCGCGGACGTCGTCCGTGGTCAGCGCGCGGACGGTGTCGTCGACGTTGGCGCCGCGGCCGGCCAGGTCTTCGAGCTGGCTGGTGTACTCGTGGCCCTTGGTCAGCGCACCCTGGAAGATCGTCGGGTTCGTGGTGACCCCGACGACGCTCTTGTCGCGGACGAGTTCGGCCAGGTTGCCGGACTCGATCCGGCCGCGGGACAGGTCGTCGAGCCACACCGAGACGCCGGCCGCCGAGAGGGCGGCGAGGTTCTGATTCTGTGCCATCTGCGTTATCCGTTCACTCGGGCGAGGGTGCGATGTGCGGCCGCGGTGACGGCCTCGGCGGTGAAGCCGAACTCGCGGAAGAGCGTCTTGTGGTCGGCGGAGGCGCCGAAGTGCTCGATCGACACGGCCTCGCCGGCGTCGCCGATGATCCGGTACCACGGCATCGCGATGCCCGCCTCGACCGAGACGCGCGCGCGGACCGCGGGCGGCAGCACCTCGTCGCGGTAGGCCTGGTCCTGCTGCTCGAACCAGTCGAGGCAGGGCACGGACACGACACGGGTGCCGATACCCGCGGCCTCGAGCGCCTCACGGGCCTCGACCGCCAGGTACAGCTCCGAGCCGCTGGCCAGCAGGATCACCTGCGGGGTGCCGGCGGACGCGTCGGCGAGGACGTAGGCACCGCGGGCGACGCCGTCGACGGCCTTGTCCTTGGTGCCCTCGAGGACCGGGATGTCCTGACGGGTCAGCGCCAGGGCGGTCGGCCCGGTCTTGTTCTCGAGCGCGTTCTTCCAGGCGTGCGCCGTCTCGTTGGCGTCGCCCGGGCGGACCACGGCGAGGTTCGGGATCGCGCGGAGCGCGGCCAGGTGCTCGATCGGCTGGTGGGTGGGGCCGTCCTCGCCGAGGCCGATGGAGTCGTGCGTCCAGACGTAGATGGCCGGCGTCTGCATCAGCGCGGCCAGGCGGACGGCCGGGCGCATGTAGTCGCTGAACACCATGAAGGTGCCGCCGTACGGACGGGTCGGTCCGTGCAGCGCGATGCCGTTGAGGATCGAGCCCATCGCGTGCTCGCGGATGCCGAAGTGCAGCGTCCGGCCGTACGGCTGGGCCGTCCAGTCCTTCGTCGAGATCGACGGCGGGCCGAACGAGTCGGAGCCGTCGATGGTGGTGTTGTTGCTGCCCGCGAGGTCGGCCGAGCCGCCCCACAGCTCGGGCAGGATCGGGCCGAGCGCGTTGAGCACCTTCGACGACGCCTTGCGGGTCGCGGCGCCCTTGGCGTCCGGCTCCCAGGTCGGCAGCGTGTCGGTCCAGCCGGCCGGGAACTCGCCGGCGTGCAGACGGTCGAACAGGGCCTTGCGCTCGGGCTCGCGGGCGGCCCACGCGTCGAAGTCGAGACGCCACTGGGCGTGCGCGTAGGTGCCGCGCTCGCGCACCTCACGGGCGTGCGCCAGCACGGCCGGGTCCACGTCGAAGGACTTCTCGGGGTCGAAGCCGAGCGCCTTCTTCACGCCCGCGACCTCGTCCGCACCGAGCGCCGCGCCGTGCACGTCGCCGGTGTTCATCTTGGTGGGGGCGGGGTAGCCGATGATGGTGCGCAGGATGATGATCGACGGCTTGTCGGTCACCGACTTCGCGTGCGCGACGGCGTCGAGGATCGCGGAGACGTTCTCGCCGCCCTCCACGCGCTGCACGTCCCAGCCGTACGACTCGTAGCGCTTGGCGACGTCCTCGCCGAACGCGATCGCGGTGTCGTGCTCGATGGAGATCTCGTTGTCGTCGTAGAAGACGATCAGGTTGCCCAGCTGCTGCACCCCCGCGATCGAGGACGCCTCGGAGGTGACACCCTCCTGGAGGTCGCCGTCGGACGCGATGACGTAGATGTCGTGGTCGAAGGGGCTGGCGCCGGCGGCCGTGTCCGGGTCGAACAGGCCGCGCTCACGCCGGGCCGCCATCGCCATGCCGACCGCGGAGGCCAGGCCCTGGCCGAGCGGACCGGTGGTCATCTCGACGCCGACCGTGTGGCCGTACTCGGGATGTCCGGGGGTCAGCGAGCCCCAGGTGCGCAGCGCCTCGATGTCGGCGAGCTCGAGTCCGTAGCCCGACAAGTACAGCTGCAGGTACAGGGTGAGGCTGCTGTGTCCGCAGGAGAGCACGAAGCGGTCGCGACCGACCCACTTCGCGTCCGCCGGGTCGTGCCGCAGGATGCGCTGGAAGAGGGTGTAGGCGAGGGGGGCGAGACTCATGGCGGTGCCGGGGTGGCCGTTGCCCACCTTCTGCACAGCGTCGGCGGCGAGGACACGGACGGTGTCGACGGCCTTGGTGTCTAGCTCCGTCCAGTCGGCGGGGTGCACCGGCTGGGTGAGGACGCGGATCTCGTCTGTGATCGACACGAGCAGAAGTCTCCTGACATTGGTGAACGGCGACACATGGGAAAGGCGGCGTGGTAAGCCCCAGCGTAGTTCCGTGACAACAGTAGTGCGCGAGTGCTGTCGAGGTCGATCAGCCTCGGCCGACCCCTGCGGTTCGGTTCTCGACGTCTCGCCGTCTACCATCGGGTGTAGTAGTGCTCGGGTCTGACCGTCGTGTGTGGACTGCCGGAGCTGGTTGTCGCGCGGTTCGGTGCAGATTGAGGGCAGGAGAAATGGTGCGGATAGTGGAGCGTGGCGGACACGGTCTCGCTGGAGCCCCCAGCCCCACCCCCTCGAGCGGGTCCAACACGCTCTGGGGTCGGGCTGTCGCCAAGGTCCTCGCGTATCTCGCGCTGACCAAGCCGCGGGTGATCGAGCTGCTGCTGGTCGCGACGATCCCGGCGATGTTGCTTGCCGACCGCGGCACCATCGACTTCCCGCTGATCCTGGCCACCCTGTTCGGTGGCTGGATGGGCGCCGCCAGCGCGAACACGCTCAACTGCGTGGTCGACGCGGACATCGACAAGGTGATGAAGCGCACCGCCCGTCGGCCGCTGGCGCGGATGGCTGTGCCGACCCGGCACGCGCTGGTCTTCGGCCTGATCCTGGGCGCGGGCTCGTTCGCGTGGCTCTGGTGGGCCACGAACCTGCTCGCCGGGCTGCTCGTGCTCGCGACGATCGCGTTCTACGTCTTCGTCTACACGATGGTGCTCAAGCGGCGGACCTGGCAGAACGTGATCTGGGGCGGCGCGGCCGGCTGCATGCCCGTGCTCGTCGGCTGGGCCGCGGTCACCGGGACCATCGGCTGGGAACCGATCGTGCTGTTCCTGGTCATCTTCTTCTGGACGCCGCCGCACACCTGGGCCCTCGCCATGCGGTACAAGGAGGACTACGAGGCCGCGGGCGTGCCGATGTTGCCGGTGATCGCGACCGAGGAACGCGTCACCAAGCAGATCGTCGTCTACACCTGGCTGACCGTCCTCGCGACGTTGGCGCTGGTCCCGGCCGCGGGCGTCGTGTACGCCGCGATCGCGCTCGTCGCGGGCGCCTGGTTCCTGCTGATGGCGCACCAGCTGTACGCGGGGGTGCGTCGCGGCGAGTCGGTGAAGCCGCTGCGGCTGTTCCTGCAGTCGAACAACTACCTGGCCGTCGTGTTCTGCGGCCTCGCCGTCGACTCGGTGCTCGGCATGAGCACCATCGGATCCTTCTTCTCCTGACCACGAGGTGGACCACGCCGTGGCAGGACGCCTACTGCGCGCGTGACGGCGCCTCGGACGGAGTGGTCGTGCGGTCGGTCCCGCGGCCGGACGGCGCCGATCCGCGCACGATGCGGGTCGGCGACGCCGGCGGCGTGCCGACCGCATCGGTGTCCGACGGGCTCACGGTGTGGGCGAGGCCGGACCGCCCCTGAGGCGGCCGGGTGCCCGCTACGGGATCAGCACGATCGAACCGGTGGTTGCGCGGCCCTGTAGGTCCCGATGCGCCTGGTCGGCCCGCTCGAGCGGGTACTGCGCGCCGACGCGGATCGTCAGTGAACCGTCCGCGACGGCCGCGAACACGTCGCCGGAACGCCAGAGCAGCTCGTCGCGGTCGCGGGTGTAGTGCGCGAGCGTCGGCCGGGTCAGGAACAGCGAGCCGGCGGCGTTGAGGCGCTGCGGGTCGAACGGGGGGACCGGACCGCTCGCCGCACCGAACAGGGCCAGCGTCCCGCGGATGCGCAGCGACGCCAGGCTCGCCTCGAACGTGCTCGCGCCGACACCGTCGTACACGGCGGCCACGCCCTCGCCGGCGGTCAGGGCGCGGACCTCCCGGGCCAAGTCGTCGCCGTAGCGCAACACCTCGGACGCGCCCGCCGCCCGCGAGAGTTGCTCCTTCTCGTCGGTGGACACGGTGGTGATCACGCGGACGCCGCGTGCCGCTGCCAGCTGGGTCAGGATCAGGCCGACGCCGCCCGCACCGGCGTGCACGAGCACGGTGTCGCCGGGCTGCGCCGGGTACACCGAGTTGAGCAGGTAGTGCGCGGTCATGCCCTGCAGGAGCGCGGACGCGGCGACCTCCGCTGGCACCCCGTCGGGTACCGGGACCGCGACCGCCGCGGGCACGGCCACCAGTTCCGCGTAGCTCCCGGGCGCCGCGCACCAGGCGACCCGCTCGCCCACCGCGAGGTCGCGTACCCCGGCGCCGACCGCCTCGATCACGCCGGAGCCCTCGTTGCCCGCGACGTACGGCAGGTCCACCGCGTAGGCGCCGGTGCGGAAGTAGGTGTCGATGAAGTTGACGCCGACGGCCTCGGTGCGGACCAGGACCTCGCCGTCGCCGGGTGTCGGGTCGGGGAGCTGGGCCGGCCGCAGGACCTCGGGGCCGCCGAATTCGGTGACAGTGATTGCGCGCATGACCCTATTTCTACCCTCCAGTATCGTGTGCACCATGACTGTCGAGACCCAGGATTCCGGCGCGCCCGCCCCGACCGCCGCGCTGCCGTCGCACATCGTCGCCTCGGTGCGCAAGTTCGTTGCCGAGCACGGCGGGTCGGCGACCGCCGTCATCCAGCCGATCGGCTACGCCGGCGTGCGGATCACCCTCGTGGGTGCGGACGGCATCCTCGGTGACGAGGTGGTCGACGACCTGGCGACCGCCAACGCCGTGGTCGCCGCGGTGGACAACCTCGCGGTCTCGGAGTGGGAGCGCGCGGTCACCAGCATCGTGACCCCGCGGGTCGGTCACTGGCGCAAGATGGCCGGCTGGGTCGCCAAGCAGACGCGGTTCCCGAAGGCGCGAAACGGCCTCGGCTGAGCAGAACCTCACGAACACGAACGCGGGCGCCCCGGTCAACC
>NZ_JBHZAH010000078.1:0-24098 GCF_042754225.1 Rhodococcus sp. NPDC059234 | reverse complement strand
GGCCGCCGCATCAGCGGCGGCCGGGGTGGTGTCGGCGTCGGCGGCGGGCGCCTCGGCCGGATCGCGGTCGGGGTTCTCCGCGGTCACTTCTTGTCCTGGTCGGCCGGCTCGTCCACGACCTCGGCGTCGACGACGTCGTCGCCCTGGCTCGGACCGGCGCCGTCACCGGCGGCGGACTCGGCGGCCTGGGCGTCGTAGATCGCCTGGCCCAGGGACTGCGACTCGGTGGCGAGCTTCTCGACGGCCGCCTTCACCGCGGCGATGTCGGTGCCGGCGAGGGCCGTGTTGGCCTCCGCGATGGCGGCCTCGACCTTCGTCTTGACGTCGGCAGGAACCTTGTCCTCGTTGTCCTTGACGAACTTCTCGGTCTGGTGCACCAGCGACTCGGCCTGGTTGCGCACCTCGGCCTCCTCACGGCGGGCCTTGTCCTCCTCGGCGTGCGCCTCGGCGTCCTTGACCATCCGCTCGATCTCCTCCTTGGACAGACCGGAGCCGTCCTGGATCTTGATCGTGTTCTCCTTGCCGGTGCCCTTGTCCTTCGCGGTCACGTGCACGATGCCGTTGGCATCGATGTCGAAGGTGACCTCGATCTGCGGCACGCCGCGCGGGGCCGGCGGGATGCCCGCGAGCTCGAAGGATCCCAGGAGCTTGTTGTGCGAGGCGATCTCGCGCTCGCCCTGGAAGACCTGGATCTGCACGGACGGCTGGTTGTCGTCGGCCGTGGTGAAGGTCTCGGACCGCTTGGTCGGGATGGTGGTGTTGCGCTCGATGAGCTTGGTCATCACGCCACCCTTGGTCTCGATGCCGAGGGACAGCGGGGTGACGTCGAGGAGCAGCACGTCCTTGACCTCGCCCTTGAGGACGCCGGCCTGCAGGGCGGCGCCGACGGCGACGACCTCGTCCGGGTTCACGCCCTTGTTGGGCTCACGGCCGCCGGTCAGCTCGCGGACCAGGTCCGAGACGGCGGGCATGCGGGTGGAGCCACCGACGAGCACGACGTTGTCGATGTCCTTGACCGAGATGCCGCTGTCCTTGATGACGGCCTGGAACGGCGCGCGGGTGCGGTCGAGCAGATCGGAGGTGATCTTCTGGAACTCGGCGCGGGTCAGCTGCTCGTCGAGGAACAGCGGGTTCTTGTCGGCGTCCACCGTGATGTACGGCAGGTTGATCGAGGTGCTCTGCGAGGAGGACAGCTCGATCTTGGCCTTCTCGGCGGCCTCGCGCAGACGCTGCAGGGCCATCTTGTCCTTGGTCAGGTCGATGCCGCTGGACGCCTTGAACTTGTCGACGAGCCAGTTGACGATGCGCTCGTCCCAGTCGTCGCCGCCGAGGTGGTTGTCACCGGAGGTCGCGCGGACCTCGACGACACCGTCGCCGATCTCGAGCAGGGACACGTCGAAGGTGCCGCCGCCGAGGTCGAAGACCAGGATGGTCTGTTCCTTCTCGCCCTTGTCCAGCCCGTAAGCCAGCGCGGCCGCGGTGGGCTCGTTGACGATGCGCAGGACGTTGAGGCCGGCGATCTGGCCGGCTTCCTTGGTGGCCTGACGCTGCGCGTCCTCGAAGTACGCGGGAACGGTGATGACGGCGTCGGTGATCTCCTCACCGAGGTAGGCCTCGGCGTCGCGCTTGAGCTTCATGAGCGTGCGCGCGCTGATCTCCTGCGAGGTGTACTTCTTGCCGTCGATCTCGACGTTCCAGTCCGTTCCGACGTGACGCTTGACGGAGCGGATGGTGCGGTCGACGTTCGTCACCGCCTGGTTCTTCGCGGGCTGGCCGACCAGCACCTCGCCGTTCTTGGCGAAGGCGACGATCGACGGGGTGGTGCGCGAGCCCTCGGAGTTGGCGACCACTACCGGCTCGCCGCCTTCGAGCACTGCCACGACCGAGTTGGTGGTCCCGAGGTCGATACCGACCGCACGAGCCATAGTGATTCCTCCTACGTGTTGCAGCACGCCCGGCCATGGATCGGCCGGAACTCGATGTGCTGGATGTTTCTCGCTTCCTCACCCTAAGTGAGTGGCACAGGCTCAAGTTTGCACCCCCCCATTTCGGGAGTCAAGCCAAACTTGAGTCGACCACACTCAAGGCTGTCGAATGGCTCAACGGGGGCTGTCGGCGGATTTGTTCCCCGACGTGACGAGGCACACAGTTCACGTCCGATCCGGCCCCGGCGAGGCCCTGGCACGGGAGGTCCGGCCGATACGATGCGGACGTGCAGAACCCAGGCGCCGAGCAGCCCGAACCGGACGAGGTCACCGCTGTCCGGCCCGACGCGGACGACGTCGCGACGGCCGGGCCCGACGCGGAGGCCCCGGGCCCGACCCCGCACCGCCCGCCCCCGCCGCGGCCCGAGTTCCGCGTCGAGCCGCGGCACCCGGTCGCCGACGACGCCCCGCCGCGCGCGATGGCGTTGGCCACGTGGGCGTGGGTGGCCTCCTTCGCCGTCCTGTTCGGGATCGCGGCGGCGACCGCCCTCGACCTGAGCGCGGTACGGACGGCCCTCGAGGCCACCCTCGCCGAGCAGAGCCCCACCACCTCGCATCGGGACATCGGCGACGCCGTCTCCCTGACCCTGCTCGTCAGCGCGGGTGCGGCGGCGGTCCTGCTGGTCGCGGCGCTGATCTGCCTGCAGTTGCTGCGAGCACGCCACGCCGGCGCCCGGATCGCACTCGCGGTGGTCGGCGTGCTGTCCGCGGGCGCGGCGGTCGCGTTCTGGTCGCTGCTCGCGGACGCGGCGTCCGCGACGGGCGGAGTCCTGCAGTGGGCGCCATTGGTCTACGCCGGGCTCGTACTGGTCGGCACCGCAACACTTTTCGCGCCGGCCGTCGGAAACTGGCTCCGACGCCGGTAGCCCGCCGTCCTCAGTCGTCGACCGTGAGGACCAGACGACGGTGGCGGCGCACCATCAGGCTCGGCACCCACTGCGCGGCGTCCGGATCGCCCAGCGCGACCCGCCCGCTCCGCTCGAGGAGCAGCGAGACCGCCACCCGCGCCTCCATCCTGGCCAGGACCGCGCCGACACAGAAGTGCAGCCCCTTGCCGAACGCCAGCTGCGAGCGGATGTTCGGCCGGTGCAGGTCGAACTCGTCGGGGTCGGGGAAGACCGCCGGATCGCGATTGGCCGAACCCCACAGCAGCAGCAGGTGGCTGCCCGCGGGCACCGTCACCCCACCGAGGACCGAGTCGACGACCACGTGCCGATGATGGCCGCGGAACGGCGATTCCAGCCGGAGGGTCTCGTCGAGGAAGGCGTCGATCAGCTCCGGGTCCTCGCGCAGTGCCGCCTGCAGATCGGTCCGGGTGGCCAGCAGTCGGGCGGCGGACGCGATCAGACCCGCGGTGGACTCGCCGCCGGCGCCGACCAACTGCACCAGCATCAGGACCGCCTCGTGTTCGGCGAGCTCGCCCGCCGCACACGCCCGGGCCAGGTCGCCCATGAGATCGTCGCGCGGATCCGCCTGCGCCAGTTCGAACTTGGCGTGCAGGTAGCCCGCCAACTCGGCCGCCGCACCGACCAGACGAACGAGATCGTCCTCGCCGACGATTCCGCTGAGCAGTTCGGTGCTGTCGTACGCCCACACCAGCAACTGCGGAACGTCCCGCTGCGGCAGCCCGATGAGGTGGGCGACCATCGTCAGCGGCAGCCGGTCGGCCATCGCCGTCGCCCAGTCGATCCGGCCGTCGGCGATGCCCTCGTCCCACAACTGCTGCGCGAGCCCGCCGACCGCCGGCTCGAGCGCGCGCACCCGCTTGGCCACCAGCGTCGGCAGTACCTGCTTGCGGTGCTGCCGGTGGACGGGATCGTCCGCGGTCGCGAGCACGTGCACCGCCTGTCCCCCACCGCTCATGTCGAAGGTGACCGACGCGCCCTCCGCCGTTCGGGCCAGGACGCCGGTCAGGTTCGACGAGAACTCCTCGGTGCGGGCGGCGGCCTCCGCGACCAGCTCCCAGGTCGAGACGAGGTAGAAGTCGGTGCCGGGAAGCCGGTGCACGGGCGCGTTCTCGCGCAGCAGCCCGTACAGCGGGTACGGATCGTCGAGGACATCCTCGGCGAGGACGTCGATCCCGGTCAGCGCGGTGGCGGTCACGTGGTCTCCCACTGTCGATGGTCGGTTACTCCGGACACCGTGCCAGCGTCGAATCGGGGCTGTCAATGACCTGACCGAAACCGAGAATCCGCAGTACAGGACGGGTTTGCGGGCCGTCTCAGAGGCGCCGGTCCGGCCGCCGTCAGCGCTGGTCGCGAGCATGACGGGTGTAGACAAGTTGCCACAATATGTCTCATAGTGAGACAAATTGGGTCGACGAGAATCGGGGCGGAAATGGACGGTGCCGTGGAACGGGTCGACTGGCTGACCGGCGGCAGCCGCCGCGACGCCGCGACCGAACGCATCTACGCGGCGGCAGCCGCACTGCTCGACGAGCGCGGTTTCGAGGCCGTCACCGTCGAGGACGTCGCCGCCCGCGCCGGGTGCTCACGCGCCACCCTCTACCGCTACGTCGGCGGCAGGGACGCGATCCTCGACGGCGTGATCACCCGGGCCGCGGCCGCCGTCGCCACGGAGGTGTCCGAGGCGGTCGCCTCCCTGAACGGGTCGGAACGGATCGTCGAGGCGATCCTGACCTCCGTCCGCGCCGTGCGCGCGAATCCGGCCCTGCACACGTGGTTCGCCGGTTCGCGCACGCGCAGCGTCGACGACTACCTCGCGTCCTCGCCCCGGCTCGGCAGCATCGCCGCCGGGCTCACCGGCCTCGCGCCGACGGACGCCGCCGCTCAGTGGACGGTGCGGGTCGTGCTGGCGCTGCTCACCTGGCCGATGCCGGACCCCGCCGCCGAACGACAGCTCGTCGAACGATTCGTCGCACCGGCCTTCGCCTGACCCGCGCGGCCACGGGGACAGGGCGAAGGAAACCATCGGCCAGTCGGACCGAGTGATGGAGCCCGTCACCCGAGGTCGGCGAGCACCCCTTCGGCGCTGCGAGCGGCGACCGTGCAGGCGCGGGAGGTGAAGCGGTCCACCAACGGGTGCCCGGCCCAAGCCCGCCACGCGCGCACCGCGGTGAGGGCCGCATCCCGCTGCTCGGCGACGCCCGCGTCGGGGGCGAGCCCGAGCCGCTCGGAGTGGGCGATGCCGAACCCGCCGATCAGTCGCTGCAGCCGCGCGGCGTCCTCGTCGGACAGCGCGACCGGCGTGGACCGCAACCGTCCGAGGAGCCGAATCTCCTGAAATCCGTGCACATCCGAGAGCAGGCGCTTGGTCGCGACCAGCAGTCGTCGCGCCTCCGAACCGGAATCGACGGCGAGTACCCGCTCGAGCGCCAGCAGGGCCGAGTGCGCCTTGAGCTGGTCCGCTCGCTGGCCGAACTGCACGTCGATCACCTGACGCAACTCGTCGAGTCCGCTGCGCTCGACGAGTTCGGCTGCGAGCGTGGGTGAATCGGGCGCTCCGAGCTTGATCAGCGCGACGGCCAGCCGGATGCCGAACAGCCCGAACCGGTGCGCGAGCTGCACGCGGGTGTGGGCATCGACGGGCAGCGGGCTGTCCGGCCGGGCGAACCGGTCCGCGGAGAGCATCGCCAGTTGCAGGTCGTCCGCGGGCACGTCGGCCAGCGCCCGGAACGCGGCGTACTCGCTCTGGCGCAACGTGCGCGCGCCCAGCGCCAGCAGCCCCGCCACCGGGACCACGGCCTGACACAGCCCGGTGAGCTCGAGTTCCGCGGCGAGGCGGGACGCGACCTCCTTCGCCGACATCATCGCGTCGAGCCGGCCGGCGCCCACCTCGTCGGCCCGGGAGACCACACCGACCACGCCGAGCGGTCCGGACTCGCCGCCCACGTGCGCGCCGATCTGGCCGAGGAACTGCACGTCGCTCGCGTTCAGGGTGCGCAGCAGGTAGACGACGGCGTCCGCACCGGACGCGGAACCCTCCGGCGTGAGCATCCGCAGCGTGCGCGCCGAGACGTCCCGCGAGAGCGAGGAGGTGCCGGGAGTGTCGATGATCGTGGTGTGCTGCAACGCCCGGGCCGGCCACTCCACCTCGAGCCGGTCCACCTCCGACGCGGTGAGCCCGCCGAGATCGAAACTGAGGCTGCCCTCGCGGCGCTGGACCGGCACGTTGGCCGTGCGGTCGCCGTCGTACCAGGCCGTCACCGTCGGCGTACTGCCGCTGCGGTACCAGGTCACCACCCGGGTGCACTCGGTCGCATCCGTCGGAGCAATGTCCTGTCCGACAAGCGAATTGAGCAACGTCGACTTGCCCGCCTTCAACGACCCGGCCAGCGCGACGCGCAGCGGTTCCGCCATCCGCTCCGCGCAGCCGTCCAACTGGGCTCGCACCCCGGGGTCCGCCGAGTACAGCCCCCGCGCGGCCCCGATCAGCTCGCGCGCCTGCCCGAGTGCACCCACGCTCATGCCGTCGCACTCTCCCCGGAGACGGCCGGAATCATCCGTCCGGCAGCATCTTTGAGCTCGGCGAGAATGCGCATCTGGTCCTCGATCGCGGCGGACCGCTGAGACCGCTCGGTCGCCGCGAGATTTGCGGCGTCCTGCGCGGCGCGCAGCGAATCGTTCAACGATCGCAGCGTCTGCTCGGCGATGGCGGTGAAGTGGTCCCGCAGCATCCGCTGGATCAGCCGCAGCCGGTCCTTGGACTCCTTGTTGATCTGGAAGCTGACGTCGTCGACGAAACGACGGATCGCCATCTTGGCCTCGCTGCGCCGCTTGAGGATTCGAGCCTCCCGATCCTCCCGATAGGCCTTCGTCCCGAGCAGCAGGCCCGCTCCCACCGAGATCGGGTTCACCAGCACCATGCCCATCATGGTGGTGATCAGGCCGAACATCAGCACGCCGCCGTACGACCCGCGCATACCGACGAGCACCTTCTGAGTGATCCCGATCCGGCCGGACTCGAGGTCGGCGAGCGAGGCCACCGGCTCGAGGACGCCGTCGAGGTCGGCCACGTCCAGGTGCGGCAGGTCCACCGCGCCGGACTCGGCGAAGTGCTCGGCCACCACCTCGGCCAGCCACACCGACCGGTCGTGCGCCCAGACGAAGTTGTCGCCGATCGACGTCGCGACCTGCTCCTCGAGCCACTCGCCGAGCTGCGCCCAGTCCTTGCCCGGGTCGCCCTCGTCGACCGTCTCCTCCGCCTCCCGGGTGACGCGGCGCAGCCGGTCCCGCAGGTCGTGGTCGATGTCGGCGGCGAGGTCGGTGATGCCGTCGGAGAGGGTCTGCTGCCACAACGAGGTGCGCTTGTGCAGCTCCTCCGCGGCCACCTTCGCCCGCTGCAACTCGGCGACCGCTGCGGCGCCCTTCTCCGGGTCGCGCAGCGCCGCGAGCTCGCTGCCCAGTGCGAGGGTCAGATGTTCGGAGACCGAGTGCACGTCCAGCGCGACCGCGCGCCGGGTGGTCACGTCTCCGCGAGCGACCACCTGCTCGCGCAGGAAGTCGTAGAGCGCTGTGAAACCGGACTCGGCGTTGAGTTCGGCGTCCTGCAACCGCAGCGCGTGCGAGCGCAACGCCGACGACACCGGGATGAGCGGCACGGACAGACCGGCCTTGGCGAGGTGGCCGCGGTCGGCCTCGACGATCTCGCGCCAGTGCGGGTACAGGTCGGTCTTGCTGATCAGGCAGGCCATCGTGGGGCACAGCCCGAGGACCTGCCGGACGAAGGCGAGTTCGGGTTCGGTGAACTCCTGGCTCGCGTCGGACAGCACGAACACCGCGTCCGCGGCGGGCAGCAAGCCGAGAGTGGCTGCCGCGTGCGGGTTTCCGTGCCCGCCTACGCCGGGAGTGTCGACCAGGACGAGCCCGTCCGCCAGCAGCGGGCTGGGCACGCTGACCTCCACCCGCAGCACCTCGCGCCCGCCGGCGAGCGGGGTCGCGGGCGTGAGCCGGTCGGGTTGGTCCAGCGGAAACGGCACCCGCACCGGCTCCGCACCGGGCTCGGCGAGCACGAGTTCGGCGGACGCCGTCTCGGCGTGCTGCACGACCGTCGGGACGGCGGTGGTCTCGTCGTCGCCGACCGTGCAGATGTTCAGGTTGAGCAGCGAGTTCACCAGCTGGCTCTTGCCCTGCTTGAGCGGACCGACCACGACGATCCGCATCCGCGGATCGAGCACCCGGCTGGTCGCGCCCTCCAGCCTCGCGACCAGATCACCGCGGCCCGCGGCCCGCGCGATGTCGGCGGTGCCGTCGAGCATCGCGACCATCTCTGCCGTCGCCGCCGACCTGGCTGCGGCGCCCGTCCCAGGCGTGCCGACCGCTCCCGATGCGTTGTCCATGAACCCGACCCACATTTCTCTCCGCGAAGACCGGCCCCGCACACCAATAGCGTGTGCGGGGCCGTTTTCGTTACAGCTGCGATACGTCAGTGGTGCATCGGATCCACGTGCCCGGTGGTGTCGCCACCGGTGTGGGTTTCGGCGGCCGCCGCGTCGTGGTGCTCGCCGAACAGGCCGCTCGTGGCGCCGCCGATGCCGTTGGAGAACAGCCCGGTGTCGGACTCGTGGGTCGCGGTGGTCTCGTTGCCGAAGGCATGCGAGGCGTCGACGGAGGACCAGGCGTTGCCGCCGCCCGCTGCCGCGCCGGACGCGTGCCCGACCCCGGAACCGATCACGTCGGTCACACCGCCGACCGCGCTCTGCAGGCCCGAGGTGAGGCCGCCGACCAGGTCGCCGCCGGCGTGCCCGCCTGTCGTCGCCGAGCCCTCCGCGCCGCCGGACGCGGCACCGGAGCCCGTTGCCGTGCCCGAGGCGGTGCCGGAGCCGGTGACCGCACCGCCCGCGGCACCCGCCGCCCCGGCCGCACCACCGACGGTGGCGCCGAGGTGGCTACCGATGTTCGCGGCCGCATCCAGGCCGGAGGTCAGGCCGGCACCGGCGTCGGCGAGGCCGGAGACCGCGCCGGTCAGCCCGGCCCCCGCACCCGCCAGCCCGGAGACGGCGCCGGTCAGGCCCGCCCCCGCATCGGTGACACCGGAGACCGCGCCGGTCAGGCCCGCTCCGGCGTCCGTCGCCGTGTGCAGCGCGCCGGTCACGTCGGTACCGAGCCCGGTGCCGGCGTCGATCAGCCCGCCGAGACCGCCGCTGAGCCCCGCGGTCAGTCCCTCTCCGAGGCCGGCCGTGGTGTCGACGGCGCCGTTCGCGGCGCCGTTGAGTGCGGAATTGAGGTCCGCGGCGGTACCGCCGCCGGCGCCGATCACACCGCCGAGTGCGGTGTCGAGTCCACCCGCCAGGCCGGTGCCCGCGCCGACCAGTCCACCCAGTCCGGCGGTCGCCGAGCCACCGGCGCCGAGCAGTCCGCCGAGCCCGCCGGTCGCGGCGCCGCCCGCACCGAGGACGGAGTCGAGGGCCGTGCTCAGGGACGCGCCCGCTCCGCCGGTGGCGCCGAGCGCCCCGCTGAGCGCGGTGCCCAGGTCCAGTCCGGCGCCCACCCCGGCGCCGGCGCCGAGATCGGCGGCGAGATCGCCACCCAAGCCGGCGCCGAGCACCCCTCCGAGCGCGGCGCCGAGATTGGAGCCGATCTCGCCGCCGACCCCGAAGGCGCTCTGGAGCGCACCCCCGAGCCCGGTCCCGGCCGCGAGGTCGAGGTCCGAGACGTTCAGCGCGCCGTTGAGCGCCGCCCCGAGATCGGAGGTCAGGCCGCCGTCGACGCCGAGTGCACCGCCGAGTGCGGAGCTGATCGCACCGCCGAGGCCGCCCTCCGCGCCGGCCAGCGCGCCGAGGTCGAGGCCGCCGCCGACGACGCCGTCGAGCGCGGTCCCGAGGGCCGCACCGAGGTCCGACCCGCCACCCGCGCCGAGCGCGGCGCTCAGGGCAGCACCGAGGTCACCGCCCAGTCCGGCGTCCAGGCCACCGCCGAGCAGACCGCCCAAGTCGAGCCCGGTCAACCCGCCCGCTCCCAGTGCACCGCCCAACGCAGTGCCGAGGCTGCCGGCCAGGCCACCGTCCAGGCCGAGCACACCGCCGAGCACACCGCTCAGCGCGCCACCGAGATCGGCGCCGCCACCCAGCGCCGCGTCGAGCGCGCCACCGAGGCCGCCCTGCGCGCCGAGCGCCGCACCCAGAACCCCACCGAGCGCGCCACCCAGATCGGTGCCGATCGCCCCACCCGCACCCAGCGCACCACCGAGCGCACTGCTCAACGCCGCGCTCAGATCACCACCGAGCGCACCGGCCAGGTCACCACCGAGCACTCCGCCCAGCGCCCCCGTCAGGTCACCACCGATGTTCGTCAGTCCGCCCGCGTTGAGCGCCGCATTCAGCGCGGCACCCAGGTCCGCGGTGACGCCGGTGCCCAGCCCCAGCCCGCCGCCGAGCGCACCCGCGAGCGCGCCACCGAGGCCAAGGGCCCCACCGAGATCCAGGCCCGCACCCGCATCCACCAGACCACCGAGCACGCCACCGAGCGCACCACCCAGATCGGTTCCGATCGCCCCGCCCGCACCCAGCGCACCACCGAGCGCACTGCTCAAGACCGCACTCAGGTCACCACCGAGACCACCGCCGAGACCACCCGCCAGATCGACCAGTCCACCGAGCCCCGCCCCGAGCCCACCGCCCAGTCCACCGGAGAGCAGCCCGGTCAGCTCCGCGCCGAGGCCGCCACCCGCACCGATCGCGGCGTCGAGCGCGCCGCCGAGCGCCGTGCTCAGGCCGCCTCCGAGGCCCAGCGCACCTCCCAGCGCGGCACCGAGCCCGGCACCGAGGTCCAGTCCGCCGCCGAGCGCCGCGGCCAGGTCGCCTCCCAGGCTGCCGCCCACGCCGACCGCCGCACCGAGCACGCCGCCGAGCGCCGCACCGAGATCCGCGCCGAGCGCGCCGCCCACGCCGAGAGCGGAACCGAGCACCGCGCTCAGGTCCACGCCACCGGTCGCCCCGACCAGCGCACCGAGATCGATGTCGGTGGCGCCCGCCAGGGCCGCGTTGAGTGCGGCGCCGAGGTCCGCGACCACCTGACCGCCGACCCCGACCGCTCCACCGAGGGCAGCGCTGATGTCGCCACCGAGGCCGAGCGCGCCGCCCAGGTCGAGTCCGCCCGCGACCGACGTCTGCAGGGCCGCGCCGAGCGCGGCACCGAGCTGCGCGCCGATCTCGCCGCCGATGTGCAGGGCCGCCTGGAGGGCCGCGCTCAGCGCCGCACCGATCTCCGAGGACAGGTCGATACCGCCACCGAGGCTCCCGCCGGCTGCCGCGCCGAGGCCGAGCCCGGCGCCGGCACCCAGGCCGAGGCCACCGCCGAGGCCGAGGCCACCACCGAGGCCACCACCCACGGCGCCGCCGAGGCCGCCTTCGGCGCCACCGCCGAGGCCCGCGCCCAGGATGCTGGTCAGTTCCGAACCGCCACCCGCGAACAGGCCGGACTCGGCGACCAGCGGGGCGACCGCGGCGATGTCCGCACTGCACACGTCGCCCAGGCCGGCCGCGGCGAGCACCGCGTCGGGGTTCTTGCAGTACAGCGCGCGGGCCTCGTCGTCCCGCAGGAGGCTGAGGATGAAGTCGAGTAGCGCGTTGGTGGCCATGTCGGTCTCCTGAAATTCGGTGAAGCGGGAAGTTCGATGAAGCAGCGAACTCGAGCGAAATTCTTGCCTTCGACGCTATGGACCGGGCGACGTTTGCCCAACGGGGTCAACTCCCCCCATTGGTCGAGGCGTCGACGGGGAGGGTGACATAGGGGATCCCCCCGACATAGGGGAAATGCCCCTCATCTGCGATTTTGTCGCCGCAAACGGTAACGAAACCGTCCCCGCGCACGACACTGGGCATATCAGCGGTACTCAACCAACCGCATCCGAGAGCACGGGAGAATGACGATGTCGGTAGGACTCGGGGTCACTGTCGGTTCGGTCAACTCGGTCGCAGTCACCGACGGCGGCGAGCAGTCCGGCGGTCGCGACACGGCGATCACCGCTGCCTCGACGCTGGTGTTGCCCGTTGTCGGCGCGGCCACCCTTCGGCTGCCGACATCGGGTGGCACCGCCGGCCCGCAGGGCGCCCTGGTGTCCGGCTTCGCGCAGCGCGTCGGCGATCCGGTGGCACTGATCGCCGACGACGGGTCGACGCACACCGGCGAGGAGCTCGTCGCGGACGCGGTGGTCAGCCTCGTCGACGCCGCCTCCCGCCCGCTGGCCGAGGCTCCGACGGTGGTTGTGGCGCATCCCGCCACCTGGTCGGGCTACCAGTCGGACGTGCTGGCGGAGGCACTCGACCGCGTGGGTCTGCCCGACGTCGCGCTGGTCACCGAGCCGGAGGCCGCGGTCGCGTGGCTGCAGCGGTCCCGACCGTCCCTCGACGACGCCCCGGTGCTGGTGTACGACCTGGGTGGCAACTCGCTCGACGTCGCCCTGGTCCGGCCAGGCTCGAACATCGAGATCCTCGGGAAGGCGGTGCGGTCCGAGGACTTCTCCGGCGCCGAGTTCGACCACCTCACGCTGCGATACGTGCTCGACGGCGTCACCGCCGAACTCGGTGAGCTGAATCCGCTCGACCCGGCCGCGGTGACCGCGCTCGACGAACTGCGGGCGCGGTGCAGACAGGCGAAGGAGGCGCTGTCCTCGGATACCGAGACGGTCATCGCGATCGACCTGCCCGGCTGCCGCAGCGACGTTCGACTGGTTCGGGAGGAACTCGAGGACCTGATCCGCGAGCCGCTCGCCGACTCGCTCGAACTCGTACGCGAGACCCTGCGCAGCGCGGGACTGGAGCTCTCGGACGTGGGCGCGGTGCTGTTGACCGGCGGCAGCTCGGCCATCCCGCTGGTCACCGAACTGCTCTCGGCGGAACTGCGTCTGCCGGTGCTCGCCGATGTCGATCCCGCTCGTACCGCGGCGAAGGGGGCCGCGGCGATCGGCGCGGCCACGATCGCTCCGCCCGAGGAGGACACGGCCGCCCTCGCCGTGCTCGGCGCGACCCTTGCCGCCGCTGACGTGGCAGCCGAGGATCGCACCGAAATGTTCTCGCCCGTCACGGTTTCCGCACGCACGGCGGCACCCTCGCCGTCCGGGCGACGCCGCCTCGGCGGCGGGATGAGCACCCCGAAGAAGGCTGCGATCGTCACCACGGCCGCCGCCGCGTTCGCCCTGCTGGCCGCGGGCGGCCTGTCTCTCGGCACCGGGGCCTTCAACCCCACCAGCAGCGGCACAACTCCGGTGGCCGACACCACGACGCACGGAACGGCGAATCCGATTGCGCAGGTCGGAATCTCCGCGACGGTGAACCCGGACGGCACGCCGGCGGTCGCGCCGGCCGCCGGGTCGGGCGATCCGACACAGACCGCCGAGACCGCGGCGCAGGTGGCCGCGACGCGAGGCAATCAGGCACCGGCGGGCGGTACGGCAGGTTCGGCCCCCGCGCCCGGTGCACCGGCACCCGCCGCCGCGCCGCAGGCCAGCGCTCCCGCTCCCGCTCCGGCACCCGCGCCCGCCCCGGCTCCCGCGCCGGCCCCCGCGCCGGCCCCTGCTCCCGCACCGGCTCCCGCTCCGGCTCCGGCCCCCGCGCCGGCCCCCCAGCCTTCGGGCGACGGCGGCGCCGGGATCGCGAACGGTGTGGTCGGCGGCGCCGGGGCGGTGGCGAACGGCGTCGGCCAGGGTGTCGGCGGCGTGGCGAACGGTGTCGGCGGGCTCGTCAACGGTGTCGGCCAGGGTGTCGGCGGCGTGCTCGGCGGCGTGCTCGGCACCGGGAAATAGGTTCGGCGGGTGAGGGAGTCGAGAGTGTTGTCACAGTTGGCGCCGCCTGCGCCCGCCTCTGCCGCGTCCCCGGCCGCCCGGGCGCTGCTCGACGCGGTCCGCGGCGGCCACCCGCATCGACTGGTGCGCGGCGCGTCGGGGACCGGAAAGTCGGCGTTGCTCGCGCTCGTCCGAGAAACCGCACCCGCGACCGTCGCCACCAGCATGGCGGGCGGCGAACCCGCGCCCGGTTCCACGCTGGTGATCGACGACGCCCACCTGCTTCCGGCGGCGACCCTCGGCGCGATCACCGCCCTCGCACCGCGGACCGACCTCACACTCGTGGTGGCCGCCGAACCTCGACCGGGGAACGACGCTCTACGCGCGCTGACCGCAGCGATGGACGGCACTGTCA
This sequence comes from Rhodococcus sp. NPDC059234, assembly GCF_042754225.1. Classification (NCBI taxonomy): domain Bacteria; kingdom Bacillati; phylum Actinomycetota; class Actinomycetes; order Mycobacteriales; family Nocardiaceae; genus Rhodococcus; species Rhodococcus sp. NPDC059234. The sequence goes on along the minus strand of NZ_JBHZAH010000078.1, from coordinate 10,019 downwards.
CGCTCGGCCACCTCTCGCCGCGCGAGGTCGCCTCGCGTGCGGAAATCCTTCTGGGAGCTTCCCTTCCCGCGCAACTGGCCACCCTCATCCACCGGCTCACCGGCGGGCTCCCCCGCTGTGTGGACGCCGCCCTCGACTCGCTCCGCGGCGCACGCGCGGGGGCGACGACCGGCATGGAACGTTCGGTCGCGTCGGCGGTGGCGTCCTGTCACGCCGAGGCACTCGCCGGATTCGATACCGACCTCCTCTCTGCGTTGGCCGTCGCGGCGATCGGTGCGGGCCTGGACGGCGCCGAACTGGCCCGCCAGCTCTCCCTCGATCCCAGCGCCGGACGCGACCTCGTGGACCGGGCCCGCGGCTGTGGCCTGCTGCTGCCGTCCGACACCCTGCTCGTGTCCGCCGCCGAGCCGCTGCGGGCGACCCTCGGCGCTGCGCAGCTCGCGGGCCTGCAGGCCGACGCGCTCCACACCAAGCTGTCCCTGGGCGCCCTCGACCTGTCCGCTGCCCGCGCCTTCGCCTCGGCCGGTATCGCCGATCCCGATCTGTCCGAATTCCTTTCCAGCCAAGCCGAATCGGCTCCACCGCGGCTGTCCGCCGTGCTGTACGAGGAGGCGGTGTGGGCGGGCGGGAACGCCGAGACCCTCGCGCTGCGCCGAGCGGAGGCCGCGGGACGCAGCGGCGACGTCGAGACCGCGGCCCGCCTCGCCGACGGGCTGCTCGAGCGGGCCGCACAGTCCACCCCCGAGGAGCTCGCGGCGGCCGTGCGGATCGCGGCCAGCACGGCCGCGCGCCAGGGCATGCTGGCCCGCAGCGCCGACCTCTACGAGTGGCTCGGCGCCGGCCGCGCGGGCACCGACCGGTCGATCGCCGAGATGGTGCTGCTCGCCGCCGGTCGACCCGCTGCCGCGGCGACGATGGCCGGCGCGGCCGCCGACGCGCCGCCGACCTCCGCGACCGCTGCCGATGCGCTGCTGGCAGCCGGTCTGCGGGAGTCGATGGCGGGCTCGACCCCCATCGCGCTGAACTCGTTGTCGCGCGCGCTGTCCCTGGCCGCGAACACCTCCCGCCCGCGACTGCTCCCCGACAGCGCCGCCGCGGTCACCGCGCTGGCCGCCCTGCACTGCGGTGAACTCGGCCACGCCCAGTCGGTGCTGCAGCGTGCACTCGACAGCGACGTCGACGGCAGCGTCGACCGGATCAGGCACGAGCTCCTGCTCGGTTGGGTCTCGATGGTGCACGGTGATCTGGAATGTGCTGCACAGAGAGTGGATTCGATACCGGCCTCGGACCTGCGGCCACGCGACAGCCTGTTCGCCGCCGCGCTGCGGGTGGGCCTGGCGCGGCGCACCGGCGACATCGGGGCACTGCGGCAGTCGTGGGACCAGGCGCAGGGCGTGATCGCCGAGCACTCGGTGGACGTGTTCAGCCTGCTGCCGCTCGGGGAACTCTGGCTCGGCGCGGCCCGACTGGAAGAGATCGACCGCCTGGCGCACCTGATCGACCAGGCCGAGGATCTGCTGACCCGGCTCGGCGAGCCGACGCTGTGGGGTTCGCCGCTGCATTGGTACGGGGTGCAGGCCGCGATCCTCACCGAGTCACCTGCGGACCTGCTCCCACATGCCGCCGCACTCGGGGCGGCCGCAGAGACCAGTTCCTACGCCGCGGGACTCGCCCGTGCGGGACGCGCCTGGCTGCGGGTGCTGCAGGGCGAGATCGACGCCGCGCAGGTCGAACAGGCCGCGTGCACGCTCGGCGCCATCGGGTTGCCCTGGGACGGTGCCCGGCTCGCCAGCGAGGCCGCCCTGCGGGTCGGCGACACCGCGACCGCCACCGCGCTACTGCAGGTGGCGCGGTCGCTGCGCCCCAGCCCGACCCCGGCGTCGACGGGCGAACCGAGTACCGAGCGTCCGATCGGCGCGACCCTGACCGAGCGCGAGTCCGACGTGGCACGCCTGCTGGTGACCGGCCTGACCTACCGCGACATCGGCGGCCGGCTGTTCATCTCGGCGAAGACGGTCGAGCACCACGTCGCGCGGATCCGTCGACGACTGGGTGCGCAGTCGCGGGCGGAGATGCTCTCGATGCTGCGGGCGATGGGTCACGGGGCGTAGCCTCGGTAGCCGCAGGCGAAGGTGGAATCCCAGCTCTCGATCCGGACCAGCCGATCCGGGAAGGTGGCCGAAGATGTCGTACCAGGTGGGCGTGTTCGTCGGTAGTCTCTCCAAGGTCTCGATCAACCGCAGGCTCGCAAAAGCGTTGCTGCGGCTCAGCTCCGGGAGCAACCTCAAGCTGAGGGAGATACCGATCGGGAACCTGCCGCTCTACAACCACGACTTCGACGCCGACTATCCGCCCGAGGGCCTGGCGTTCAAGAAGGCCATCGCCGCGGTCGACGCGCTGATCTTCGTCACGCCCGAGTACAACCGCTCGGTTCCCGGCGCGCTGAAGAACGCCATCGACTGGGGTTCGCGGCCGTGGGGGCAGAACTCGTTCGCGCACAAGCCGTCCGCCGTGATCGGCACCTCCCCCGGCAAGATCGGCACCGCAGTCGGGCAGCAGCACCTGCGGAGCATCCTGTCGTTCGTCAACTCCCCCGAACTGGCGCAGCCCGAGGCCTACATCCAGTTCACCGAGGGTCTGATCAACGACGACGGCGAGATCACCGACCAGACCACCGCGGCCTTCGTCGCCGACTGGCTGGAGAAGTTCGAGGAGTTCGTCTGCAAGGTGGTCAGCGTCAATCCCCGCTAGGCGTCGTCGACTAGGAGCCGGCCGCGAAGTCGAGCACCATCACCGGGATCCGCCGACCGGTGGCGCGCTGCTGGTAGCTGGCTCGGCCCGGGTACACCTCGAGGTCGAGCGCCCACAACCGCTCCCGCTCGGACCCCTCCGCCTCGTACGCCCGCACCGCCCGCGGCTCCCCGCCGTCGATCGTCAGAGAAGCATCGGGATGCTTGACGAGGTTGTGGTACCAGGCCGGATTGCCTTCCTGCCCGTAATTCGACGCGATCACCACCAAGCGACCCGCGTCCGGAACCGCGACCAGCGGCACCGTCCGCTGCTGCCCGCTGCGGGCACCGGTCGTGGTCAGCATCACCATCGGCAGCCCGGTCAGAATTCCGGTGAAAGTCCTGCGCCCCTTCGTCATCCGGAAGACCACGGGGTCGATCCGGTGCAGGGTCCTGGCGTACAGCCAGGAGATCGGCGCAATGCTCCCCGAGGCCCGCATCATCTTCTGTAGGACGTTGGCGTCGCGGTAGCTGTAGGTCACCGGGCCAACACTACCGCCGCCTCCGCAGTCAACGACGAGAACGTCAGGGACTCCTCGAGATACAGCGTCACCTCGGTGGCGGTGTGACTGTCGTAGCCGATCGACAGGTCCGTGCCCAGGGTGAGCTGGTTGTCCCCGCCGCGGGTCGAGAGTACGTACCCGCCGCGCACCGCCGGAGCCCAGACGATGGCGTCGACCAGGTCCTGGAGGTGATGGAACACCGGATGACCCTCGTCGCGGGTCTCGCTGACGGCGGTGTAGGCGTCCGCGTCCAGCACCACCGAGTACGGGCCCTCCACGCCGGCCAGGCGCAACGCCGACAGCGCGGAGACCACCGCGTCGGGCACCACCAGCGGGTCGGACGGCAACTCCAGGGTCGGGTTGCTGCTGGACGGTCCGAGACCGCGGATGCCGGCCTCCTCGTAGCCCGCGAACACCGCGCGGTCCTCGGCGAACGCGAGGGCCTTGGCCGCGTCCTTGACCGGCTGCCAGTCCGAGTCGAGCGAACCGCGGTCCACGTCGTCGATCTCGGCCCGACTGAGCGTGAACGGGTACCGCAACTCCACCAGGGGGTGGACCTCACGCAACTGCGCGCGAATCCTGCTGTCCGCGGAGCTGATCGATCGCACCCGGCCGAGGTTGTGCGCCGAGTACGAGTACCCGAACGGTCCCGCGACGTCGACCACGCGCCTGCCCGCCACGTGCCGCTTGAACGTGCGCGCAGCCTCCTCCCCGATCTGCTGCCACGCGGCCTCGGTCACCGGCGCGAGTCGCCGGTGCAGGTTGTTCGAATCGGTCATTGTGCGACTCCTTTGAGTTCACCGATGTGCAGGGACAGCCCGTACGGGGGTTCGGAAACCGACTCCACCTCGATCTCGGGTTCGCTTGCGATGGTGAGCGATTCGAGAACGTCACGGCTCGGCACGAAGAACAGGGTGCCGGTGACGGCGGACGAGAAGTCGAGGATCCGGTCGTAGTTGCCCGGTGGATCGCCGAGGAACATGTGCCGGAGCATCTCCTCCGTCACCGCGGGATCCTTCGCGTATCCGATGAAATACGTGCCGAATTCGCCCGCGGCGAGACTTCCGAACGGCATGTTGTCGCGCAGGATCTCCCGCTCGGTTCCGTCGTCGTCGACGAGGGTGTTGAGCGAGACATGCGAATTCGACGGTCGCACATCGTCGTCGAGTTCGACGTTCTCGAGCTTGGTGCGCCCGATCACCCGCTCCTGTTCCGCCGCGCTCAGCGCCGCCCACCCAGCCATGTCGTGCAGGTACTTCTGCACGATCACGTAGCTGCCGCCGGCGAACGCCGGGTCCTCCGCGCCGATGAGGGCCGCGGACCCGGCGTCGGGGCCGGTGGGGTTCTCGGTGCCGTCAACGAAGCCGAGCAGGTCGCGGGCGTCGAAGTAGCGGAATCCGGTGACCTCGTCGACGACGGTCGCGGCGGCGCCGAGCGCGGTGACGATCTGCCGTCCCAGCTCGAAGCACAGGTCGGCGCGGGCGGCCTTGATGTGGAAGAGCACGTCGCCGGGCGTGCCCGGGGCGCTGTGCACCTCGCCCGTCAGCGGGACGAACCGGTGCAGGCCGGCCGGTCGCCCCTCCGCGCCGAACCGGTCCCAGAAGTCCGAGCCGATCCCCACCACGCAGTGGAGCGAGCCCCCGAGTTCACGGAATCCGACCGCGCGCACCAGCGACCCCACGTCGGACGCGACGTCGAGCAGTCGGGCCGCGTCCTCGGGCTCCGGACCCGCGACCACCACCAGGAAGAGCGCGGCGGCGCTCAGGGGTTCGAGCACGGGCTGGGGCGTGGGACTGCTCATCTGCCTCCGCTCATCGACATTGCGCTCATCGACATTGCGCTCATCGGCAGTCGGGAGCCGGCCCGGCCGCGGATTCCCGCCTCGGCGACGCACTGTGATCGAGCGTAGGACAACCCGGCCAGCCTCGCAGGCCACGTGGGTCCCCGGTCCGGGATCCGTCGGCCGATACTGTGACCCGACATACTTCGCACTACCGAGGGGGACACGGATGGCCGCGGCGCTCGGGCTGGACGTCGGAAACCTCAACTCGACCGTGGTCTGCCTCGACGCAGAGATCGCGCTCGCCGATCCGCCCGCCCTGACCCGGCGCTCCACGCTGCGCCTCAGTGAGCTGGCGGACGGGACGGACGAAGTCGCACTCGGCCCCGAACCGGACGCCGACAGGGTCGTCGTGGGCTTCGTCGCGAAGGTCGGCGACCCGGCGGGTGTGCCCCGGTCCGACGGAACCGCGTACCGGGCCGAAGATCTCGTCGCGACGGCGATGAGCGCGCTGGTGACCCTCGCGCGCGAGACCTTCGCCGACCTGCCCGACCATCCGAGCATCGTCGCGACCCACCCGGCACGCTGGGACGACCCCACGGTCGACGCGATGCGCGATGCGCTCGACCACGTCGGACTCGGGGGCGTGACGCTGGTGTCGGATCCGGTGGCCGCCGTCGCGTGGCTCGAGGCCGCGCACGGCCCGCTCGGCGACGGCGTCGTCGCGGTGTTCGACCTGGGCGCCGCCGGACTGGACGTCTCGCTGGTGCGCACCGCCTCCCCCGCCTCGTACGGGCTGCTCCGACCGTCCACGTTCTCCACCCTGTTCGGTGGCGACAGCTTCGACCGGACCGTCGTCGAACACGTGCTCGGTACGGTCGCCGCGGACCTGGGTCCGATAGATCTGTCCGATCCGACGACGCAGGCGGAACTGGCGACGCTGCGCGACCGCTGCCGTGTGGCCAAGGAGCAGCTCGGCTCCGCCGACGAGGCGACGGTCGCGGTCACACTGGCCGGGGTGGACACCACGGTCCCGCTCACCCGCGCCGAGCTGGAGGAGATGCTGCTCGGACCGATCCAGGGGTCGCTGTCCCTGGTCGACGAGACGGCTCGCGCCCACGAGCTCGATCCGGCCGACGTGCGGACGGTGCTGCTGACCGGGGGCGGCGCGGCAATGCCGCTGGTGTCGGAACTTGCGGCGGCGACCCTCGGAATCGCGACGGTCGCCGCGCCGGCACACGTCGCCGCGCTGGGCGCCGCGATCCTGGCCTCGGGCGGGGATTCGGCGAGCGTTCGGACCGCCGTGGCCGGGACCGCGCTCGCGTCCGCCGCCACCACACCCATCGCAGCCGCGCCGACGCCCTCGGGCGACGCCGACACGGACTCGCTGCCGGCCCTGGTCGTGCCGGCACCGCCGGGGGCGTTCACCGAGGCCGGACCCGGACAGCCGGTGTCTCAGGTGCTGCCGGCCGCCGAGGCGCGGGCCGCCGCGGATCCGGCGCGCAGGCGGACCATTCTGATCGCCGCGGGGGTCGCGGGCGGGTTGCTGCTCGGCGCGATCGTCGCGGCGGCGGCCCTGCTCGGCGGCGACACCTCCGGTACGCCGGTCCCGCACATCGTGCCCGCGACCACCACCACCGCCGCGATCACCACCACGACCGCGCCCGCCCCGACCACGACCACGGGCGCGGCGATTCCCGTCCCCACGATCGAGACCACCACACCGGCCCGCATCACCGTCGCCCCGACCACCACCGTGGCCCTTCCGCCGGTGGTGATCCCGTCGTCGGTGGTGGCGCCCCCGCCGACCGTCACGACGACCGCTGCGACGACGACCACGACTACGACCACCACCACCACGACCACGACCACCACGACGACCACCACCACCACGACCACCGAGCCGCCGGCACCCTGATCGTCGAACCTCTCGGCGTAGCACCTTGATTGATCTGCGATTACGGCCGGCGCTTCGGGCTTTGCCCTAAGGTGGAGCGCTGACAACCGTCCGCTCGCAACGAAGGGTCTTCATGCGTCTGCCGCTGGCGTTCCGCGCCGCCATCCTGGCCTCGGCCACGCTCCTCCCGGTCACCGCTGTCGCACAGGCCGCGCCGCATGAACACCTCTCCACCGAAAAGCAGGCAGAGCAGTTACCGCCCGACCTCGTCGAGGCCATCTCCCGCGATCTGAAGCTGACTCCGCAGCAGTACCTCGACCGAGCCGAACTCGCGCAGCGCCTCGGCAGCTACGCGGACGGCCTGCGCACGCACCGGCCGGACAGCTACGCCGGATCGTGGCTGGGCACCGACGGTGTTCCGGTGGTCGCGGTGACCACCACCGAGGCCGCGCACCAGGTCGCCAGGGACGGCTACGCCACCAAGATGGCGACGGTGTCCGCGAACACGCTGGAGACCGCGCTCGCCCAGCTGAACAGCTGGATCACCGGGCTGCCCAAGGACGTGTCCTCGCAGATCAACTCGACGTCGATCGACGTGCTCGACAACCAGATCGTCATCGACGTGGTCAACAGCCCGATCGGGCGGGCACTGAACCTGCCGACGCTGCTCGCGCAGCTGAAGGTGGTGCTGACGCCGGGCGGACCGGGTCCGGTGCACCAGGGCCCGCAGGGCGGCGACACCTACGTCACCACCGCCAAGCCGCTGTCCCACGAGACCCAGCCGAACGAGATCGGAGTGTGCTCGTTCGGGTTCAACAGCGTCGCGGGCAATGGCGAGTCCTACAACATCAGCGCCGGGCACTGCGATCCGAGCCAGGAGCACCCGGGCGTCGGCGCCGGCTCGCCGGTGTACCTGCCCGACTACCAGGACGTCTCCCGCAGCACCCAGATCGGCGCCTTCTCGAACTCCGCGATGGGCGTGGAGGCCGACGGCCTGGACTACTCGCTGATCAAGCTGAACGACGCGGGCGTGGCGGCCGGCCTGAACGCACCGTCGGTGCGGGGCGCGAACGGCACCACCGTCACCGTCACCGGGACCGCCCGGCCGGTGGTCGGCGCGCCGATCTGCAAGTCGGGCCAGACCTCGACGTTCACCTGCGGGCTCGTCATCGCCGAGAGCGTGGACGCTCCGCTGCACATGGAGGACGGAACCACCCGCCTGGTGCGCGGCTTCGCCGGATCCACCTGCACACTCAGCGGTGACAGCGGTGGCGCGATCCTCACGGGCACCCGCGCCCTCGGCGTCACCAGCGGCTCGAACTCCGGCGGCGCCCCGAGCTGTGTGGAGGCCAACCTGGTGCTCGCCCCCGACGGCGGAACCGCGAGCATCGGCATCCCGATCGAGAAGATCCTGGACCGCGCGAACTCGAAGCTCGGCAATGACCTGCGGGTGCGCACCGCGAGCGCGCCGGCCTGACCCCAGACCCCAGCGAGGGCCGCACCGAGACACTCGGTGCGGCCCTCGCTGCTTTGGGACCGAGGGTGCGCTCGCGGGTGACCGGCACTTTTCGACTTCGCCACTATTTACCGGTCCCGGTATGCAAGGGCCGGTCAACCCCATATAGTCGAGGGACTCGACTCGGCCGTTGTCGGCTGCGTCATGTCCGCATGCCTTCGACCTGCATGCCTTCGACACGGAAAGGTCCCCATGCGAAGCGTTCGCGCACGTCGTGCCGCGATGATCGGTACCGCAGCCCTGCTCCTCATCGCTCCGTCCGCAGCCCTCGCCCACGCGGAACCCGCTGCCCCGGCGCCGGCCACCCCGCTGCCCGCCGGACTCGTGATGGCCATCCAGCGCGACCTCGGCCTTAGCCCGGAGCAGTACCTGGCGAAGGCCGAGTCCGGTCAGAAGCTGGTCGGGTTCGCGAACGACCTTCGCGCCAAGTTCCCGGATGCGTTCGCGGGCGCCTGGCTCGACCCGTCGGGCAACCCGCTGATCGGCCTGACCGGCGGCAAGGGCGCCGACGCCGCCCGCAAGGTCGCGGAGGCCGCCGGGTACACCGTCAAGGACCTGCCGCGCAGCGAGAAGGCACTGCAGGATCAGCTCGCGATGGCCAACAGCTGGATCGCCAAGCTGCCCGCGCCGCTCGCCGGCCTGGTCGGCGGCGCGGTCGTCGACACCGTCAACAACCACCTGGTGCTGCGGGCGACGAACACCGCCGAGATCGCGGGCCTGCAGCTGCCGGACTTCCTCGACGGCGCGGTGCTGGCCCTGTCGCCCGCGCTCGGCTCGGTGGCCCCGGCCGCCGTCAACAACGGCGGTGCCCCGGCCGACGCACTGCTCGGCGGCGACTCCTACGCCGCGGAGAACGCGGACGGCGCGTTCCGCTGCTCGCTCGGCTTCAACGGCACCGACGGCAGCGGCGCAACCGTGAACATCTCTGCGGGACACTGCGATCCGAACCGTGACGCCGCGGGCACCCAGGCCGCCTCCATCGCGTTCCAGATGCCGTCCGACGGCGTCTTCGGTCCGCGATTCGGCACGTTCGCCCGCACCAACCTCGACGGTCACGACTTCTCGGTGATCCGCATCGACAACGGGGCCGCTCCGCGCTTCCAGAACAACCTGGTGCGCGTGCCCCGGCAGGCCCCGCTGGCGATCGCCGGCACCGCCGATCCGGTCGTCGGTGCGCCCGTCTGCAAGTCGGGCCTGACCACCGGGTTCACCTGCGGCACCATCAACGCGGTCGACCAGACGGTCCAGGTCGGCAAGCGGACCCTGCGAAACGGCTTCTCCGCCAACATCTGTGCCCTCGAGGGTGACAGCGGCGGCACCGTCGTCACCGGCAACCGCGCCCTGGGCATCTCCAGCGCCTCGAACGTCGGCGACATGAAGTACTGCGAGGTGGCCGCGGTCGTGACGACGCTGATCGGCGATTCGCCGCAGCTGTTCGCCACCCCCATCAACGCCATCCTCGGCGACAACCCGGGCCTGAAGGTCCGCACCAGCTAGCTGCGCATAAAACAAAGGGGCATCGAGTGCAGCACGC
>NZ_JBHZAH010000077.1:0-24402 GCF_042754225.1 Rhodococcus sp. NPDC059234 | reverse complement strand
CACTCGACGAGTGCGGGCCCTTTCGTTCGACGCGGGGTTACAGCCGGGTGGTCGGCGGATCCTGCTCGTGCGGGTCGACGGCCGGGAAGACCTCCGTCTTGTCCGTGGTCCAGTCCTGCCGCGGGATCATCTCAGTCTCGGCGTCCCGGGAGTCGTAACCGGTCGGGGAGCCGGGGTCGGTGGCCGGGGCGTCCGGGGCGGTGGCGGGACCACCCTCGGCGGCGGGCTGCTTCGGGCCGCGGCCGCGGGTGCCGAGGTAGATGCCCGCGATCAGCGCGAGGACACCGAGGATGCCCGCGACGATCGGCACGGTGCGGCCGAAGATCGACAGCTTGTCCTGGCCGTCCTTGGCCTGCTGGATCTGGTACTCGATGGTGTTCTCGTCGAACGGGAGGGTCGCCTTGAGCACCGTCACCTCGGGCTTGGCGGCCGTGCGGGCGTAGTACTGGTACAGCTTCTCCTGGCCCTTGACGACGACGCCGGTGACCGGGTCGACCCAGGTGTCGCGCTCGTTGGTGTACCAGCGGCTCATCGTGACCGGGGCGTCGCCGCCCTCGACGCCCCAGGTGGCGGCCGGGAGGGTCAGCTTGTTCGTCGGCGAGGAGACCACCTTGGACAGGTCGACGGGGCCGACCTTCTGGTTGTAGTGGTACACCTTCATCCCGTTGATCTCCGTCTCCTCGACGAAGTCGATGTCCTTGGTGGCACGGGCGTTGATGTCGAAGTACGGGTAGGTCTTCTTCTCGGCGTCGAACGGCCACTTGTACTGCAGGCCGTCGCGCTCGACCTCGTCCGCGGGCTTGTTCGCGTCGGTCTGGATGGTGCTGACCCCGCCCGGGACCGGCATCGCGGTGACGCGGTCGTCCGTCACGGTGTCGACGGTCGCGGTGAGCAGGCCGGTGTCGCCCTGCTTGTCGGTGCGACGCAGCGTCTGACCGGCCTGCACGGTGATGTCGGTGGCGTTGGACGGGTCGACAACGGTGACGTAGCGCTGCGCGACCAGCGGCACGTTGGTGTTGACGACGGCCTTGCCCGCGGCCAGCGACTTCGCGTCGAGGACGTCTCCGTTACCGGTGGCGACGGTGGTGACCTCGAGATCCAGCGGGGTCTTCTTGAGCTTGCCCACCGTGTACGTCGGGATCAGCAGTGCGGCTGCCAGTAGGAATGCGCCGAGCCCCACCAGAATGCAGGCGAGTGTCCTGCTCGGCCCTGAGCGTTCCGCCATCTGTGAATCTCCTTCGTCTCCGATGAGCCGTCCCCGTGGCACGACTGTGGGCCGCGCCGAGCGCAGAGTGCCCGAATCGTGACACTCAGTGAGCCAGACAGTAACAGTGTCGGCGGTCCTAATGAGCTGGCACGCCGGATATCGGACACCGTAAGGAAGTCGGCTTTGTGTCGCGCTCCGGCGACGCCGGGGCACACTGGACGCCAAATGGATACCAATGCAACGCCCGCGGCTCCCCCGGTCGGACCGGTCCGGGGATTCGTCCCGGCGCTCGACGGGATGCGAGGACTGGCCGCGCTCGGTGTCGTGATCACCCACGTGGCCTTCCAGACGGGTTCGGGTTCGACTCCCGTGCTGGGGCGGGTGTGGGGGCGCTTCGATCTCGCGGTCGCGGTGTTCTTCGCGCTGTCGGGCTTCCTGTTGTGGCGACCGCACGCCGCCGCGGCCCGCGGTCTGGGCAGGCCGTCGGCGACCGGCCGCTATTTCTTGCACCGGGCCGTGCGCATCCTGCCCGCCTACTGGGTGGTGGTGGTCGTGGTGCTGCTGTTCCTGCCCGCGGCGGGCGCCGGCTGGCGGGTGTGGGCGGCGAACCTGGGCCTGGTGCAGGTGTTCGTGCCGCTCACCCTCACCGACGGCCTGACCCAGATGTGGAGCCTGTCGGTCGAGGTGGCGTTCTACGTGCTGCTGCCGGTGATCGCCCTGGCCCTGGCCCGGCTGCGCGGACCCGCGGCACGGTGGCGGATCCCGGTCCTGCTCGGCGCGGCGACCGCCAGCCTCGGCTGGGTGTTCGTGCCGGTCGCCACGCCGGACGGCATCCATTCCGACAACTGGTTGCCCGGCTACCTGCCGTGGTTCGGCGCGGGCATGCTGCTCGCGGAACTGGTCATGCTCCCGGAAGGTCCGGCGCACCGGCTGGCCCGTCGCCGAGGTGTGATGGCGGCGATCGCGGTGACGGCGTTCGCGCTCGCGTGCACCGACCTGGCGGGTCCGGAGGGGTTGGCGCGGGCGGAGCCGTGGCAGTACTCGACGAAGATCCTGCTCGGCGCGGTGCTGGCGTTCGCCCTGCTCGCGCCGCTGGTCTTCGACGCCGGCCGGGCGCACCGGTGGATCGCGGGCCCGGTCGCCCTCGCGGTCGGCCGCTGGTCGTACGGCGTGTTCATCTGGCACCTCGTGGTGCTCTCGACCGTGTTCCCGGTCTTCGGCATCCTGCCGTTCCAGGGGCAGTTCCCGTTCGTGCTGGTGGTCACCGTCGTGCTGAGCCTGGCGGTGGCCTCGGCCAGTTACGCGCTCGTCGAGGAGCCGGCGCGGCTGGCCCTGGGCCGCTGGGAGAGCTGCCGCGCGGCGCGCACGGCCGGACCCGACAGCGGGACCGCGGCCAACCCGACCGCGACCACCGCGACCAGCGTCGCGAGCTGAACCGGTCCGGCGTGCCCGACGTATCCGCCGGGCGCCCGCCACGGCCCGGTGGAGAGCAGTGCGGCGCCGGTCACGGTGCCCAGCCCGGCGAGCCCGACCAGGGTCCGGGCGGCCGCGGCCGGACCGCGAAGCCGCCGGACGGTCAGCGCGAGGGCGGTCACGACTGCCGTGACCGCCACCCCCGGCCAGCCCGCGACCACCGTGGCCAGGGCGAGCACGCCGAGACCGCCGGCGGTGGTGCTGTGCCAGGTGCGCGGGGCCGGGCCGAGCGGGGGAACGTCCGGCGCGAGGGGGCCTGACGGGCGGCGCCTGCGGGGCCAGAGCGCGAGGGCGAACAGCGGGATCAGCGCGAGCAGTCCGCCCGCGATGCCCAGCCGGTACCAGCGGTCGGTCGGGAAGTCGAGGGTGACGGTGCCGTCGGTGCCCGCCGGGACCACCCAGCCCTGCTGCCATCCGTTGACGACGACCCGGGACAGTTCGGTGCCGTCGGGTGCGGTCGCGACCCAGCCGAGGTTCTGCGACTCCGGGATCACCAGCAGTCGGTCGCGGTCGGCGGTGGTGAAGGTCAGTTCGCGGTGGTTGGCGGTCCAGGCGGTGGTGGGCACCGGCGTCTCGGTCCGCGGCAGGTCCGAGGCCGGGCGCGCGGCGTCGAGGCGCAGGCCGTCGACGAAGAACGCCGGTCCGGGGGAGACCAGTACGGACTGTTCGCCCGCGGGCAGGGCGGTGGCGGGGTCGCCGCACACGGTCGCGGGAACGGGTGCGCCGGAACGCAACTGCAGCGCCGTCGCGGTGACCGTGGTGCGTCGCACCTGGCCGCCGAACGAGATCACCGGGCCGTCGGCGCAGCCGACGGTGACGGTCCGCTCGGTGGCGGACGCCGGGTCCGGACCGGTTCCGGGCACGGGAACGTCCCGACCGTCTGGTCCCGCGGTGAGCACGCCGATCTCGGCGATCCCGGTCGGCTCCGGCTGCGCGAACCCGAACGCGGTCTGGTCGAGCACGTCGTCCCAGTCGGTGACGCTGAGCACGATGCGGTCGGTGACGGCGGGTTCGAGTCGCACCCGGTCGTCCCGGATCTCGCGGACCTGCGGTCCGGTACCCAGGTCCACCGCCACGGCGGTCGCCTGCGCGGGCAACCCGCCGAGGCTGGGGGTGAGGTCGAGTCCGGTCACCAGGACCGGGCGTGGAAGACGCAGCGTGAGAGTCGGTTTCGGACCCTTGCCGGTCGTGCTGTCGGTGGCGGCGATCCAGCTGGTGCGGGGGTCGCCGTCGGTCGCGGCGGCGGCCGAGCCGCGGACGTCGCCGATCTCGGACTCGCCGGCGGCCTGCACGCGGGTCGGGTCGGCCAGCAGGGACTCCAGCGCGGGACCCTGCCGCGAGCGGACCAGCAGTCGCGGCGTGACGGTGGTGTCGGCGGGCACCGACAGCGTCCGTTCGAACGAGCTCAGTTCCTCGGGCTGCATGGCCAGGCCGCGGCCGCAGCGCACCCGGTCGGCGGCGTCGAGGCAGCCGGTGCGGCCGGGCAGTTCCTGCCCGAGGTCCCAGGCGTCGACGGTCGCCCCCGCGGGGGTGGGCGGCAGCACGGTCCGGTGCCGGATCGGAACGGTCACCGGGTGGTCCCGGTTCGAGTAGTCCTCGACGGACACCTCGCTGATGCCGAACTGGGTTCCCACCGAACCGTCCTCGGTCCTGGTGGCGGTGATCTTGACCCAGTCGGTCTCGCCCGGCGGCAGCGAGACGGTCAACAGGTCGCCCGGCTTGCCGACCCGGACCGCGGTGCTGCCGTGCGCGGTGGTGACCTCGAGCTGCTTGACCGGGACGCCGAGCGCCGCCGGACTGGTCCGCAGGTGCAGCAGCCCGGCCCGGACCGGGTGGTCGAAGTCGAGCCGGAGCCACTGCCCGAGTGCGCTCTCGAGGCCGTTGCTGAACCAGCCGGTGGCCTGGTCGCCGTCCACCACGGCGGCCGGGCCGCTGCCCGGCGCCGTCCCGCCGAGCTGGGTGGCGTCGGCGGCGGAACTGGACACGCTGACCCGGGCGCCGTCCCACACCCCGGTCACCAGCGGGGCGCCGTCGACCGGGTAGTCGGGAACCAGGTTGTAGGTGCGCCGCGGGTCGTCGGGTCCGCGCAGCGCCGAACTGTGGTTGTCGACCTGGCCGTAGTCGGTCTCCCGGTCGGTCGGGGTGTCGGTGACGGTGACGGCAGAGACCGGCAGTCCGGCGCGAGCGGCGTCGGCGGCGAGCAGCACCGGTCCGGCGGTCGGGGTGTCGCCCGGCTCGCGTCGGGAGTTCAAGCGCTGCAACGACTCCGGTCCGCCCTGCACGACGGGCACGGCGGCCAGGTCGACGGTGAACGGGCCGGAGGCGACGGTGTCGGCCCGGTGCGGATCGGACACCCGGTAGATCTCGATGGCGGGGTACCGGGGGCGCAGGTCTCCGTCGGCGACGAAGCCGTCCACGTGGCCCGGGCCGATGTCCTCCCCGAACTCGGCCACCCGCGACAGTCCGGGGGAGCCCTCCACCGCCTGGTGCACCAGCAGCGGTCGCGTCGAGCGGGACGTCTCGGGGTCCAGGTCGTTGCGCACCACGAGGTAGCTGATGCCCTGGCCGCGCAGGGTTTCGGCGAGTCCGTCGGACGGGCTGCCGTCGGCGATCAGGCGCTGCACCGAGTCGAGCGCCCGGATCGCGCCCGGCGGCACCAGCGGCACCGCGTCCCGCACCGCCCACGGGGTGGTCGCCAGCGCCTGCAGGGGCTCGTCGCGGGTCAGGCCCCACACCTGGGTGGCGAACGGCGCGCCGGGGACGACCAGCGCTCGCTGCGCGTCGGACCCGTCGGGCGAGGTGCCGCCCGCGTTCGCGCTCAGCCAGTCCGCGGCCTCGTGCCAGTAGCCGGGCACCGAGTCGTAGGCGCCGCGCGGCGCGAGCCGGCCGGTCCAGGCCAGCGAGGTGGACAGGGTGAGCGCGACCAGGATCAGGCTCGTCACGGCGACCATCGGTTCGCGTTCGGGATGCGCGAACGCGCTGCGCCAGCGCCCGGCCGGGACCGAGCCGGGCAGCGGGACCTTCGCGAGCAGGTGCGCGAGGCCGAGCGCGAGCGGCAGCCGGACCAGCGGTTCGAGCTTGTGCACGTTGCGCAGCGGCGCGCCGCCGGAGTCCAGGAACACCCGCACGGCGTCCGCGAACGGGGAGCCGAGTTCGCCGACGTAGCCGGCGGCCAGCCCGGCGAGCCCGACGAACAGGATGAGCACCAGCCTGCCCTTGGCGGGCATCGAACGCATGGCCAGACCGGCCAGGCCCGCGGCGGCGATCAGTCCCGTGGCGACCACCGCGGCGGGCTGGGTCACCAGGACCGCCCCGGCGATGCGTTCGGGGGAGACGAACGGGGTCCAGCTGTCGGTGCCGCGCAGCACCTCGGTGAGGCTGGTCCACTGGGTGGTGACACCCGAGGACTCGATGTAGTCGAGGAACGGCGGGCTGACCCTGCCGAGCAGCAGCAACGGCACGATCCACCACGCGACGGCGACCAGGCACAGCGGGATCCACCACGCGGTGAATCGCCACCAGCGCCGGTTCGGCCGGTGGCTGGCCCACCACAGGCCGGCCACGAGGCAGGCCGCGCCGGTGGCGACGGCGTTGACGGCGCCCATGAGTGCCACCGCGACCGCCGACTGCGCCGCCAGGCGAGGCAGCTCCGCCGACTGTGCGCGCTGCGCAGCCTCCCCCGGGTACCGATCGCGCACAGTCGCCGAGGTCGCCAGCACCACGGGCAGCAGCACCCACGGTGCCAGCATCATCGGCAGGGTCTCGGAGGAGATGGAACCGAGGGTGGTCAGCACCCGCGGGGCCAGCGCGAACGCCAGCGCCGCGACGATGCGCGAGCTACGACTGCCGACTCCGAGGGCTTCGGCGAGCCGGATCATGCCCCAGAAGCCCGCGATCAGCAGCAGCGCCCACCACACCCGCTGGGTGATCCACGGTGGAATGTGCGCGAGCTGGCCGAGGGCGAAGAACGCGCCGTGTGGGAAGAAGTAGCCGTACGCCTGGTTCTGAACCTGTCCGAGGGGTGCCTGACTGGACCACTGGTGCGAGGCGCGGGCGAGGAACCCGAGTGGGTTCTGCGCGAGGTCGTACTTGGTGTCGGCGACGAGCAGCCCGGGGGACTGCAGGAACGCCAGTAGGAAGGCGACGGCCGAGGAGCCGAACAGCCATCGCCGCGACAGCGGCGCGGTGTTCGGCACCCCGGACGTCGGGGACGAGCTGGAGGTCGTCTTCGAGGAGCTGTTAACGGCTGCCGTACTCAACCTGGTTCAGCAGGGAGGAATTGGCGTTGCCGCTGCGGTCGATCTCGGGACGGGTGTTGTCCGAGGCGGCAGCGGTGATCCCGAAGACGGTGCCGAGTCCGAGGACCGCGCCGATCACTGCACTTGCCACGCCGGGGACAAGGAACTTCATCTCGGATCTCCCATTTGCTGATGCCTGGCCGAAAACGTTTCGCGTCAAGGTATCACCTGACACCTTCGCGGCGGGGTCGCTGGCGCGGTTCGGGTCGAGGTGCTCAGCCGTGACCTACCCGGGAACATCGGGTGAACTGTCGATCGAAGCGGCGCCGATCGCCGGGACCGGGGTGCGCCCGCGACATAGATTTGGACATGGACCCACGTGGAGACCGATTTGCGAGGAAGACCCGGCTTCGTGTCGGCGCCGGATGCCTGGCCGTGCTGGCCGTCGCCGGCTGCAGTGCGACGCCGACCGAGACCGCCGCAACCGACGACGGCAGCGGAGGGACGGCCGCGGCGGCGTCGACCGCGACGCCAATCAAGCACCTGGTGGTGTTGTTCCAGGAGAACGTCTCGTTCGACCACTACTTCGGCACCTACCCGACCGCGGCAGGCACGGACGGCACGCCGTTCACCGCGGCTGCGGGAACCCCGGCGGTCGACGGCCTCACCCCCGCGCTGCTGCAGCAGAATCCCAACGCCGCGCAACCGCAACGGCTGGGCCCCGCGCAGGCGGGCACGTGCGACCAGGACCACGAGTACGGGGACGAGCAGAAGGCGTTCAACGGCGGGGCGATGGACAAGTTCGTCGAGCACACCGACGTGCCCGACTGCGCGAAGACGCCGGGACTCTACGGTCGCAAGGGTCTGGTGATGGACTACTACGACGGCAACACCGTCACCGGCCTGTGGAACTACGCCCAGCACTACGCGATGAACGACAACTCCTTCGGCACGGTGTTCGGACCGTCCACCCCCGGCGCGCTCAACCTCGTGTCGGGGCAGACGCACGGCGGTCACGCCGTCACGCCCGACACCCTGCACCCGACGAACGACACGAAGGTCGTCGCGTCGGCCGACGCTGACGGCGTGGGCACGGTCATCGAGGATCCGGACCCGGCCTACGACGAGTGCTCGAACGCCAGCCGCACCACCACGAAGAACCTCCTCGCGATGGGCGGCCCCAACATCGGTGACAAGCTCAACGCGAAGAACGTGAGCTGGGGGTGGTTCCAGGGCGGGTTCCGGCCGACATCGAGCACCGACGGCAAGGCGGTGTGCGGGGCGACGCACACCAGCGTGGCGGGCCAGAAGTCCACCGACTACAACCCGCACCACGAGCCGTTCCAGTACTACGAGTCGACCAGCAACCCCAGGCACCTGCCGCCGAGTTCGGTCGACAGAATAGGTAGGAGCGACCAGGCGAACCACCAGTACGACCTCGCCGACTTCGACGCCGCACTCGGCTCCGGTGCGCTGCCCGCGGTCAGCTTCCTCAAGGCCGCGGACTACCAGGACGGGCACGCCGGGTACTCGGACCCGCTGGACGAGCAGGCATTCGTGGTGGACACGATCAACAAGCTGCAGGCGTCGCCGGAATGGTCGAGTACCGCCGTGGTGGTCGCCTACGACGACTCCGACGGCTGGTACGACCACGCGTTCGCGGGCATCGTCAACGGCTCGCAGGATCCGGCGGAAGACGACGCGGCGCTGTGTGGTTCGGCCCCGATTCTGGGCGGGCACCAGGACCGCTGCGGATACGGTCCGCGCCTGCCGATGCTGGTCGTCTCGCCGTTGAGCAAGGTCAACGCCGTCGACCACACCCGCACCGATCAGACCTCGATCCTGCGGCTGATCGAGGACAACTGGGGTACCGGGCGGATAGGCGACGGTTCGTTCGACGAACGCGCCGGGACCCTGGACGGTCTCTTCGACTTCGCGCACCCGCATGCCGAGCGGGTGCTCCTCGACCCGAAGACCGGGGCGGTGCGGTAGGGCAGCGCTACCCGGCGACGCCGAGCGCACCGAGCAGGGTGCCGAGTTTGGTGGTCGTCTCGGCCAGCTCGGACTCCGGGTCCGAGGCCGCGACGATGCCGCCGCCGGCCCAGGCCCGCAGCCGCCTGCCCCCGGCGTCGACCTCCGCGCACCGGATCGCGACCACCCACACGCCGTCGCCGTCGGCGTCGCACCAGCCCGCGGCGCCGCCGTAGAAGCGACGCGGTTCCTCGGTGGCGCGGATGGCGTCCAGCGACGCCTCGAACGGGGTGCCGCCGACGGCGGGGGTGGGGTGCAGCAGCCGGGCCAGTTCGAGGGCGGACGGCGCCGGGTCGCGGAGCAGCCCGCGGATGGGGGTGGCCAGGTGCCACACCTGCCCGGTGCTGATCAGCTCGGGCGCATCGGGCACGGTCAGCTCGGTGCACACCGCACCGAGGACCGCACGGATCCGGTCGGTGACGTAGGCGTGTTCGGCGCGGTTCTTCGTCGACGCCAGCAGGGCCCGGCCCTCGGCGCGGTCGGCGTCGGGGTCGGCGCGGCGCGGCGCGGTGCCGGCGAGGGGGAAGCAGCGGACCTCCCGGCCGGTCCGTTCGAGCAACAGTTCCGGGCTGGCGCCGACGAGGGCGTGACCGACGTAGTCGTCGCCGGCGGGGCTCAGGTCGACGCCGAAGCCGTTGCCGTGCGGGTCCTGGGTGACCAGGCGCGCCAGCAGCGACCACGGCCGGATCGCGTCGTCGGCCTCGACCACCACCGAGCGTGCGGCCACCACCTTGTCCAGTTCGCCCGCCCGCAACCGGTCGACCAGGGCGGCGACCCGGCGCAGGTGTTCGTCCGGCGAGGGCAGCCGGTCGACGACGCGGACGGCGGGCAGGGCCGGTGCCGCGTCCGGACGCCACGGTCCGGCGGTGAAGGACGCGGACTCGGGGGCGGTCAGCGCCGCCGGCCGCGCCGGGTCGAAGGGCAGTGCGCCGACGACCAGCGGGACGTCTCGCCGCGCGAGAGCCTCGGCGGCCGCGTCGATTTCGCGGTACTGGTCCCGGCTGCCGGAGGTGCGCAGGGTCCGATCGGCGCGGGAGAGCAGAAAACCGTCCATGTCGCCTACCGACGATAGTCGGCGCCGTCTCGTCCGGGCCGCGTGCCTGGCGCGGTAGTGACGTGGCTCTCGGCGACTACCTGCCGGGCGGAACGATCAGCACCGGACGGTGACAGTGCCGCAGCACGTGGTCGGCGACCGACGACTGGAGCAGGGACTTCAGCCCGGTGGTGCCGCGGGTGCCGGCGACGATGATGTCCGCGTTCAGCTCGTCCGCCGCCTCGACGATGGTGGTCCAGATGGTGGTGAGGCATTCCGCCGTGCGGCCCTCGGCATTGAGGCCGACGCTGCGGGCGAGGTCGAGACCCTCGACGTTGACGGTCTTGGCGTCGGTCAGCGCGATGTCCTCGCTGTCCTCGTCGGGCACCCACTCCGGTTGCATCACTCCCGACAGCCCGGACATGCGGGCGGCCTGCCTGACCATGGGCTCCCAGGCGGTGAGGACGACGGCGCGTTCGGCGCTGAGGAAGCGGCCCGCGTATTCGACTGCGCGCTTGGAATTCTCGGTTCCGTCGTAGGCGATGAGCATCAGGTCGGCGGGCATCGAGAACCTCCTCTGTCCGGGGACGATCCTGCCCCCAGGCTACCCGTTGGAGGGTCTCGCGCGGGTGGGCGTGGCATAGGCTCGCCGCGTGACCTTCACCCGATCGACCCGTGTCGCGGCCCTGGTTCTCGGCCTCGGAATGCTCGCCGCGTGCGGCACCTCCGGGACCGAGTCGACGACGTCGGCGGCCCCGGCCCCCACCACGACCGCGGCGCCGAACCGGGACCTGGTGACCGGCGCCCGCGACCAGAACGAGCCCGCGGTCTGCGGCTCCGACTTCCTGGCCAGGCTGACGCAGCGGCAGAAGCTCGCGCAGCTGCTCAACGTCGGCGTGACCGGGACCGCCGACGCGGTGGACGTGGTGCGCCGCGAGCAGGTCGGCGGCATCTTCGTCGGCAGTTGGACCGACGAGTCGATGCTGGCGAGCAAGCAGGTTCC
This sequence comes from Rhodococcus sp. NPDC059234, assembly GCF_042754225.1. NCBI lineage: Bacteria > Bacillati > Actinomycetota > Actinomycetes > Mycobacteriales > Nocardiaceae > Rhodococcus > Rhodococcus sp. NPDC059234. The sequence continues at coordinate 13,417 of NZ_JBHZAH010000077.1, read as the reverse complement.
GCAGGTCGAGGCGGTCGCGAAGGTGCCGGTGATGGTGAGCATCGACGAGGAGGGCGGGCGTGTGTCGCGGGTCGCCGACCTGCTCGGCGACGATCCGGCGCCGCGGACGGTCGCGCAGACGATGACCCCGGAACAGACGTACCAGATGGCGTTGACCCGGGGCCGTCAGCTGCACGACCTCGGCATCACCGTGAACTTCGCGCCGGTCGTCGACGTGAGCGATCAGCCGGCGAACTCGGTGATCGGGGACCGCTCCTTCTCCGACGACCCGGAGGTCGTGACGCGGTACGCCGGCGAGTACGCCCGCGGCATGCGCGACGCCGGGGTGTTCCCGGTGATCAAGCACTTCCCGGGGCACGGCTCGGCGTCGGGCGATTCGCACACCGGTGCGGTCACGACGCCGCCGCTGGACGAGCTGCAGACCCGCGACCTGGTCCCGTACCGCACCCTCGTGACCACCGGCGTGGGCGTGATGGTCGGGCACCTGGACGTGCCCGGTCTGACCGCGCCCGGGGTCCCCGCGAGCATCAGCCCGGCGGCGATGACGCTGCTGCGCACCGGGACCGGGTACGCGGCCCCGCCGTTCGACGGACCGATCTTCACCGACGACCTGTCGGGCATGCGTGCGATCACCGACCGGATGGACATCCCGCACGCGGTGGGGGCGGCGCTGACGGCGGGCGCCGACGTGGCGCTGTGGCTGACCACCGCGCAGGTGCCGCAGGTACTCGACCACCTCGAGCAGGAGGTCGCCGCGGGCCGGTTGCCGCAGGCCCAGGTCGATGCGTCGGTGTTGCGGGTGGCGCGTGCGAAGGGCGTGATCAGCTGCTGAGACAGGGGGGCGGTGCGGCCGCGGCCGCGGTGTCGGGGACAATGCCTGGACAGCGCAAAAGAATTCTTACTCTAGAGTAAGATCGATCATGTGGACCACCAGTGTGTGGACCGCAGACTCTGGAGGAACGATGGCTGGCGGGACGAAGCGGCTCCCTCGTGCAGTGCGCGAGCAACAGATGCTCGACGCCGCGGTCGAGGTGTTCTCCGCCAACGGCTTCCACGACACGTCGATGGACGCGATCGCGGCCGCTGCCGAGATCTCCAAGCCGATGCTCTACCTGTACTACGGGTCGAAGGACGAGCTGTTCACCGCCTGCATCGCGCGGGAGGGCCTGCGTTTCGTCGAGGCGATCACCCCGGCCGCGGACCCGAACCTCACGCCTCGCGAGCAGTTGCGGGCCGCGTTGGTCGGATTCCTCGGCTTCGTCGACGGGCACCGGTCGTCGTGGATGGTGCTCTACCGGCAGTCGATGGGACAGCAGGCGTTCGCCACTCAGGTCCGCGGATCCCGGGACCGGCTGATCGAACTGACCGCGAAGCTGCTCGAATCCAGCACCAAGGATCCCGAGCCCGGCACGGACTTCGGCATCATGGCCGTCGCGCTCGTCGGTGCGGGCGAGGCGGTAGCGGACCGCGTCGCGGGCGGCGAGATCGCCGTCGACGCCGCCGCGGACCTGCTCGAGAGCCTGGCCTGGCGCGGTCTCGCCGGCAAGAAGAAGTAGGCGCTACCGCGCCCGTGAGTACTTGTGGCCCGGGTTGGGGCCGCAAGTACTCACGGGCGGCCGAGCCGCCTACCGCAGGGTCGCAGTGAGGTGTGGGTACCCCTTCTTCGGGTTCCGCAACGACAGGTCCCAGCCGCCGTCGGCCTCGTCCGCGTAGAGGTTCACCGTCGCAGGCAGGACCACCGGCTTGCCGAACTTGACGCTGTAGGTGACCGAGTCGGCGATCCGGCCCTCGACCGCGCCGAGCACCGCCGCGGCGCTCCACATGCCGTGCGCGATGGTCCGGGGGAACCCGAACGCCTTGGCGCCCAGCGAGGAGACGTGGATCGGGTTGCGGTCACCGGAGACCGCCGCGTACCTGCTGACGGTCCGCTGGTCCACTCGCAGCGTGCGGGTCGGACGCGGCGGCACCTCGTCGGGATGCGACTGCTTGGGCTCCTTCGGTGCGCCGGTGGGGTGCATCTTCAGGAAGGTGCTGACCTGACGCCACACCAGTTCCCGGCCGACGTTGATCTCGCTGACCAGATCCACCTGGGTGCCCTTCGGGTGCAGCCGGATGTTCTCCGCGTGCACCGACAGGTCCAGGGGCTCGCTCACCGAGATCGGCCGGTGCTGCTCGATCACGTTGTCGGTGTGCACCGAACCGATTGCCGGGAAGGGGAACTCGGCCGAGACCATCAGCTTCATCACCGTCGGGAACAGCAGCGTGAACGGGTAGGTGATCGGCAGGGTGTCGCCGAAGCGCAGCCCGCACACCCGGGTGTAGGCGGCCAGGTTGTCGGTGTCGACCCGCAGCCCCTTCAGTGCGAGGGTCTGCTTGGGCAGGCTGCGCCGCACCCCCGACTTCCCGATCACCGGCAGTGCGCCGAGCGCGGCGCGGGTGTAGACGTCGAGGGTGCTCGGCTGCCCCTCGAGTTGGATCACGCGGCCGGCCATCAGGCGCCGATCAGGGACTGGCCGCACACCCGGACGACCTGGCCGGTGACGGCGTTGGACGCGGGGCTGGCGAAGTACGCGACCAGTTCGGCGACGTCGACGGTCTGACCGCCCTGCAGCAGCGACGACATCCGGCGGCCGCCCTCGCGGGTGACGAACGGGATCGCCGCGGTCATCGCGGTCTCGATGAAGCCGGGGGCGACGGCGTTGATGGTGATGTTCTTCTCCGCCAGCACCGGCGCGGTGGCCTGGACGAGGCCGATGACGCCGGCCTTGGAGGTGCCGTAGTTCGTCTGGCCCCGGTTGCCCGCGATGCCGGCGATCGAGGAGACGTCGACCACGCGCCCGCCCTCCTTGAGCGCGCCCTTGGCGAGGAGCGCGTCGGTGATCTTCTGCGGCGCGAGCAGGTTCACTCCGATCACCATGTTCCAGCGGGCCTCGTCCATGTTCGCGAGGGTCTTGTCGCGGGTGATGCCGGCGTTGTGGACGATGATGTCCGCGCCGCCGTGCCGCTCGAGCAGGTGCGCGGCCAGCTTGTCCGCGGCGTCCTCGGCGGTGACGTCGAGCGCGAGCGCGGTGCCGCCGACCTTGTTCGCGGTCTCCGAGAGGGCCTCGCCTGCGGCCGGGATGTCCGCGCACACCACGTGCGCGCCGTCGCGAGCGAGCACCTCGGCGATGGTCGCGCCGATGCCGCGGGCGGCGCCGGTGACGACGGCCACCTTGCCGTCGAGCGGCTTGTCCCAGGAGGCCGGGGCGGTGGACTCGGCGGCGCCGACCCGGATCACCTGGCCGTCGACGAACGCCGACTTGGCGGAGAGCAGGAAGCGCAGGGTGGACTCGACGCCCGACAGCCCGGTGGCGGCCTTGGGGGAGACGTAGACCAGCTGGGCGGTGGCGCCGCGCTTGATCTCCTTGGCGACGCTGCGCGTGAAGCCCTCGAGGGCGCGCTGCGCGATCTGCTCGTCGACGCCCGCCGCCTCCTCGGGGGTGGTGCCGAGCACCACGACGCGCGCACTGGGCGCGAGGTTGCGGATCACCGGCTGGAAGAACTCGAACAGCCCGACCAGCTCGGTGACCTGGGAGATGCCGGTGGCGTCGAAGACCAGCGCGCCGTAGCGGTCGTCGTGCGGCTGGGCGAAGGTGTAGTCGGAGAGCAGCGCCCGCAGCGGCTCGACCAGGCGGCCGCTGCCGCCGATCAGGATCGGGCCCGCCAGTGCGGGCTCGCCGGCCTGGTAGCGCCGCAGGTGTTCGGGCTGCGGCAGCCCGGCCTGCTTGGCGATGAACGCGCCCGGCGCGGACGAGAGGAAACTGGAGTAGAGGTCGGGAGCGCCCTTGCTGGCTGCCACGGTCCACCTTCTTTGTCGCGAAATCGGGCACCCGCGATCCGGGTGCGGTGTCGACATTGAACTTACTCTGGAGTAAGTTCAATGTCGAGTGCAGGACCCCCACCGCCGAGGCTGATCCGTTCCGAAGCGGATCCACATACATGGAGACCGACGTGACCACCAGAGCCCGAAACAGCAAGCCGGCCGCCGCCCCCAAGTCCGGTGGCAGGCAACTTCGCCCGGTCGCCATCCTCGGCGGCAATCGCATCCCCTTCGCGCGCTCGGACAAGGCGTACGCGCAGGCGTCCAACCAGGACATGTTCACCGCCACGCTCGATGGCCTGGTGGCCCGGTTCAACCTGCAGGGCGAGCGGCTCGGCATGGTCGCCGGCGGTGCGGTCCTCAAGCACAGTCGTGACTTCAACCTGGTCCGTGAGTCGGTGCTCGGCAGCGCGCTGAGCCCGTACACCCCGGCGTTCGACCTGCAGCAGGCCTGCGGCACCGGACTGCAGTCGATCATCGCCGTCGGCGACGCCATCGCCGCCGGTCGTATCGACTCCGGCATCGGCGGTGGCACCGACACCACCTCCGACGCCCCGATCGGCGTCAACGACGAGCTGCGCGAGTTCCTGCTGTCGGTCAACCGTGCCCGGACCACCGCCGACCGGGTCAAGCTGCTCGGGCACCTGCGGCCCTCGATGGTCGGGCTGGAGATCCCCCGCAACGGCGAGCCCCGCACCGGCCTGTCGATGGGCGACCACGCCGCGATCACCGCCAAGGAGTTCGGCATCCGCCGGGAGGACCAGGACGAGCTGGCCGCCGCGAGCCACAAGAACATGGCCGCGGCCTACGACCGCGGCTTCTTCGACGACCTGATCACCCCGTTCCTGGGCCTGACCCGCGACGACAACCTGCGCCCGGGCTCGACCGTGGAGAAGCTGGCCACGCTCAAGCCGGTGTTCGGCACCAGGCTGGGCGACGCCACGATGACCGCGGGCAACTCCACCCCGCTCACCGACGGCGCCTCGGCGGCACTGTTGTCCACCGACGAGTGGGCCGCCGAGCGGAACCTGCCGGTGCTCGCGCACCTCGTGGACTCGGAGACCGCCGCCGTCGACTACGTGCACGGCGGTGACGGTCTGCTGATGGCGCCGACCTACGCGATCCCGCGGCTGCTGGCCCGCAACGGCCTCACCCTGCAGGACTTCGACTACTACGAGATCCACGAGGCGTTCGCCTCGGTCGTGCTCGCGACGCTGCAGGCCTTCGAGTCCGACGAGTACTGCAAGGAGCGCCTCGGCCTCGACGGTGCACTCGGTTCCATCGACCGCAGCAAGCTCAACGTCAACGGCTCCTCGCTGGCGGCCGGGCACCCGTTCGCCGCGACCGGCGGCCGTATCGTCGCTTCGCTCGCGAAGATGTTGGCGGAGAAGGGATCCGGGCGCGGCCTGATCTCCATCTGTGCGGCGGGTGGCCAGGGCGTCACCGCGATCATCGAGCGGTAACCGCGCGGCAGCGACTGCCCTCGCGGACCCGGGCGGTGTGGCGACACCTCGAGGTCGCCACACCGCCCCGCAGCGGCGTCGCCCCCGGTGGGCGACGATGGACGGCATGAGTGAGAACGAGGACTGGAACGGGAAGATCGTCGCCGAGTTCCGCGCGAACGAGGGCCGGGTCGGTGGACAGTTCGAGGGTGCGCCGCTGGTGCTCGTCCATCACCGTGGCCGCAAGAGTGGGCGCCGGATGGTGAATCCGACGATGTACCTGCCCGACGAGAATGACCCGGACACGATCTACGTCTTCGCCACGATGGGGGGCGCGCCGAAGAACCCGGCCTGGTACCACAATCTCACCGCGGCCGGCGAAGCCGAGATCGAGCGCGGCACAGAGTCGTATCGGGTGACCGTCGGCGAGGTGACCGGCGCCGAGCGCGATCGCATCTACGCCGAGCAGGCCCGTCTCTACCCGGGATTCGCCGAGTACGAGCGGAAGGTCCGCGGCATCCGCACCATCCCGGTCCTGGCACTGCGGCGGGCCTGAGTCCGCCTTCCGGGTTTCCTCACCTCGCCGCCGGGTACTGGGATCACGCTGATCCCAGACCGTGCGTTTCGCTTCGCCCTGGGTGATGATGCGGGTCATGACTGTTCGCACCACTGCACTCGCCGAAGGACTCGACGTCAGCGCCCAGGGTTACGGCGCGATGTCGGTCGCCCCGGTCTACGGACCGGTCGACCCGGCCGAGGCCCTCGCCACCCTGCACCACTCGGTCGACATCGGCGTCACGTTCCTCGACACCGCCAACGTGTACGGCGACGGTGCCAGTGAGAAGGCCGTCGGCGAGGTGGTGCGCACCCGGCGCGGTGAGGTGCAGCTGGCCACCAAGTTCGGTCTCGTCGGCAACATCGCCCGCGGACAGCGGGGCATCGACGGGCGGCCGGAGCATGTCGCGGGCTACCTGGAGGCGTCGCTGGGCCGGCTCGGCGTGGACAGTGTCGACCTCTACTACCTGCATCGGGTCGATCCGAACGTCCCGATCGAGGAGACGGTCGGCGCGATGGCGGAGTTGGTGGCGGCAGGCAAGGTGCGGCACCTCGGCCTCTCCGAGGCCACCGGCGACGAGCTGCGCCGCGCGCACGCGGTCCACCCGATCGCCGCGATCCAGAGCGAGTGGAGCGTGTGGAGCCGGGACGTCGAGCGCAGCGTCGTCCCGACCGCCGCCGAACTCGGTGTCGGTTTCGTGCCGTACTCGCCCGTCGGGCGCGGCTTCCTGACCGGCACCTACGATCCAGACGCGCTCGACGAGTTCGATCTGCGTCGCCGCTTCCCACGGTTCGACGCCGAGGCGCTGCCCGGCAACTCGAAGGTGCTCGAGGTGGTGGAAGCGGTCGCCGGCGAGTCCGATGCGACGGCGGCCCAGGTGGTGCTGGCGTGGCTCTACGCCAAGGGGCGCGAGTTCTCGCTGCCGGTCGTGCCGATCCCGGGCACGCGATTCGCCCGGCGGGTCGCCGAGAATGCCGAGGCGGTGGAGCTCGTCCTGTCCGCCGATCAGGTCGCACGGCTCGACGAACTGGCCGCGATCACCGTCGGCGCACGCTCGGCGGACCCGACGTGGGTGTCCCTGGGGCGCGAGTAGGTTCCGTAACCCCGGGAGTGAGGTTTCCGTGACCTTTCGATCTCGGCCGGGTCACGCTCCGGTGCCGGGAAACGCCCTGTACAGCGTATAAAAGCCCAGGGGCGCAAGGCCTTTCCGATGTAATGTGGAACACAAACCGACCGTCAGCCCGGTCGCCGCGAGGTCGCGGCGGCCGGGCGCTTTCGTTGTCCCGGACTTCGGGCCGGGCACTCCCTCGGCGATCCAGTGGACCTTGTGGCCGGTTCGCGTCGGTTCGAGCAGGCGAGATGAATCTCTCTGCGCGGCAACGCCATTGCCATTCCGGTTGATGGGTGCGCGCCGGCTCGTCCGGGTGTGCACCGGCCGGCGCGGCGAAGCCTGCGGGCGGCGCTGTCGATCGGCCCTGGATCGGCCGATCGGCCCTAATGTGCGATGCCCGCCGTTTGCAATGGGTTGTGGCGCTCGTCACCTTTGGTTGAAAACCTGGCTACCTGCGACGTTACCTGGTTGTGACCTTCTTGCTGCGTGAAAGTGATCTACGGGCGGACGGAAACGTCCTTCGTAACGCCGCGGCAACCGATCGCCAGGCCGACGTGCCTCTCGGCCGAATCATGGAGCACGACCCTTGTACGTTTCACACTCGCGACATGTCCGCGCGGCCATCGCCGCGGCCGCATTGATCACCGCAAGCACGGCCGCGGGCGTCGTCAGCCCCGCCGTCGCCAGCGCCGACACGGCCCAAGCCGCCGCCCCGGCGGTTGCTGCCGCCCCGGCGGTTGCCGCCGCGCCGGCCCGGTTCCACGAAGCCGGCGACCTGTTCAAGGTGCTCCAGTTCCCCACCCTGCCCGGTGCGGTCTCGGGATCGGCCGCCCAGCCCGTGTCCGCGGAGCCGACCCCGCCGCCGGCGCCCGCTCCGGCACCCCCGCCGCCGCCGCCGACTTCGGTCACGCCGGAGGAGCTGGCGCGCATCGTGCCCGGCATGCCGCCCGAGAAGATCGCGCAGTACATCGCACCGCTCAACGACGCCATGGCACACGGCGGCATCGACAACCCGGTCCGTCAGGCGGCGTTCATCGCGCAGCTGGCCGTCGAGTCCGATTCCTTCCGCACTTTCGAGGAGTACGCCTCCGGAAGCGAGTACGAGGGCCGAGCCGACCTGGGCAACACCCAGGCGGGAGACGGTGAGCGCTACAAGGGCCGCGGCGCCATCCAGGTCACCGGGCGCCACAACTACGAGAGTGTCAGCCAGTTCACCGGCATCGACTTCGTCGCGAACCCCGAGCTGCTCGAGGCGCCGGAGAACGCGTTCAACACCGCCGCGTGGTACTGGACGTCGAGGAACCTCAACCAGGTCGCCGACTCCGCCGGAATCGTCCGGGTGTCCGAGCTCGTCAACGGAGGTCACCACGCCCTCGAACGGCGGGTGGCGGACTTCCAGCGTGGCCTGGACGTCCTGATCCACCCGTAACACCCGACGGCGCGCCGGGTCCCGGACCGATCTCGAGCTGTCAGGTGGGCCGCTCGGACTTCACTGTGCTCCGCTGCTGCCGAACAGGTTTCCGAGCGATCCCCACGGCGATCCGCCGGGGGTGTAGACGATGGTGACCGCGGGGCCGGTGTCCTTGGCTGTCACGGTGCCGCCCGCGGGCACGAGGCTGGCGCCGCCGCCTGCTCCGCCGCCGCCGTAGTTGACGCCGCCGCCACCACCGCCGTACACGCCGCCGCCACCTCCACCGCCGTCGTCGGCGCCGGTGTGGGCCCCGTTGCCGCCCTGTGCGTACAGGCCGGGGGTGCCGTTCGGTGTGCCGGTGCCGCCGACTCCGCCCGCGGTGGCCGATCCGGCGCCGCCGCCTCCGCCGCCGCCGCCGGGCGTCCCCGCGTCGCCGCCGGGGTAGGTGGTGCCCGCTCCGCCGCCACCACCGGCCACGACGAGGCTCGCCCCGGGGGTGTTCGGCCTGCCGGGACTCGAACTGATGTCTGTCGCCCCGCCGCCGCCGCCGGCGGCGATGCTGCCCGCGGCGCCGCCACCGTTCATTCCGCCCTGGCCGCCTTCTCGGTTCGAGCCGTAGTCGCCGACCGCGATGTACAACGTCTGGCCGAGCCGCACGGCGAGGTCCGCGTCGACCGTGGCGCCGCGCCCGCCCTTCGCCAGTGCCGCGTCTCCGCCGGGGGCGCCGGAGACGGTGACGTGGATGCTGCTGACCCCGATGGGCACCGTGAACAGCTGCACGGACATCGTGTCGTTGATGTACCGGCAGGTGACCGACCCGTCCGGGTTCTGGGCGCACTTGGCGGGGAGGTCGGCGGCGCCGGCGGCCTGGGGTCCGACGAGGGCCGAGGCCCCGGCGAGCGCGAGCCCGCACAGTCCGGTGGTGAGGCGTCGGACCGTGGTGCGCTGCGTTGTCGACATCGAACCTCCTGCGGTCGGTTTGTGTCGCAAGTGTCCGCCGGGACACCGTCCGACACGCCGGGTTCGACGGGTGCGGTCCGGTTCTGTGCCTGTTCCCTCCCATAACCCCTGGTAGATCGCGTGGGCAGCGGTGCGGGTGGTCGCTCGGAAAGTTTTTGTGATGGATGTGTAACGCCTTGTGAGATGACCCCGATACCCATGTGTCCCGCGTTGCAACCAGACCCCCGACCCGGTTGCGGCGCGGGACATCCTTGTCTCCGGGGCCGCCGCTGCAGCCCGATCGTGAGCGCTCCCCGCCGCTTCCTCTCGCGGGTGATCCACATCTCGTCTACCGGCATTCGGGTGCGTAATGGGTGGTTTGTCCCCGCTAGTCTGGTTTCGGAGGCGGGTAGCGGCCCAGCTGGACGAACATGATCGGGAGGGCCTTGATGACCGGCGGTATCGGCAGGCATTCGGACGGCGAGATGCCGGCGGGGAGCCCCGACGACGGGAACGAGACCGGGGGCGCGGAAGCCCTCACAGTCCGAATCCATCGGCGCGACCCTGCGGCCGGATCGGACGCCCCCGACGTCGGTGCCGTCGAGGCACAGCCGTCGTCCCGGACCTTCGAGCCGGAGTCGGCGACTGCCGAGCCACAGCCGGCGTCCCCGACGGTCGAGCCGCAGACGGTCGCGATGCCGACCGCCGGTTCGCCGCCCGTGCAGCCGCCGGCCGCGCCGGCACCGGATCAACCGCAGGCCTCGGGTCGCTCGCGACGGTTCAAGGTCGGCGTCGGTGTCGCGTCCGTGCTCGCGGTCGGCGCCGTCGTGTACGCGGTGGACTACGCGATGTCCTCGGACCGGGTGCCGCGTGGTGTCACGGTGGTCGGTGTGGAGATCGGCGGTCAGACCCGCGCCGCCGCGGAAGCCGAACTCCGCGCGCAGATCGGCCCGCGGGCACAGCAGCCGGTGCAGGTGCGCGCGGGCGAAGTGCAGGCCCAGTTCGTGCCCGAGGCTGCCGGTCTCGGGGTGGACTGGCCCGCCACCCTCGATCGAGCGGGCAGTCAACCCCTCAACCCGCTGACGCGACTGACCTCGCTCTTCTCGCAGCGGGAGGTCGGGGTCAGCGCCACCCGAGACGACGCGAAGCTGGCTGCGGCGGTGGACTCCCTGCGCGCGCAGACCGACTTCGGCCCGGTGGAGGGCGCGGTGGTGTTCGAGGGCGCGAGTCCCGTCGGGGTGGCCCCGCGCAGCGGCCAGGCCCTCGACGGTCCCGGTGCCGAGTCGGCGCTGGCCGCGGGCTGGGCCGACCAGGGCGGTGTGGAGGTCCCGGTGCAGATCGCGTCGGTGGCGGTCACACAGGACGGCGTCGACCGGGCGATGCGGGAGGTGGCTGTCCCGGCCTCGTCCGCGGACCTGGTCGTCTCCGGTCGGGACGGCGCCCGCTCGGTGCTCGGCCGGGACAAGGTCGGCGCGGTGCTGGCGTTCGCGCCGGACGGCCGCGGTGGGCTCGCGCCGCAGTACAACGTCGACGCCGCGATCGGCTTGCTCGGACCTCAGCTGGCCTCGACCGAGGTACAGCCCAAGGACGCGTCGATCTCACTCGCCGGCGGCACTCCGACGGTGGTGCCCGCGGTCGCGGGCGACACGATCGACTGGCACAAGACCCTGGCGGAGTTGCCCGCGCTGCTCACCGGCAACGGACCGCGCACGGTCGCCGCCGTATACCAGCCGAAGCCGCCGGCCCTGACCACCGAGGCGGCGCAGAAGCTGGGCATCCGCGAGGTCATCGGCGAATTCACCAGCGGCGGTTTCGAGTACGCGTCCGGGGTGAACATCCGGTTGGCCGCCAAGGAGATCGACGGTGCGCTGGTGAAGCCGGGCGACACGTTCTCGCTCAACGGTTACACCGGACCCCGCGGCTCGGCGCAGGGCTACGTGGAGTCGGGGATCATCAACAACGGTCGCCCGGACAAGGCGGTCGGCGGAGGCATCAGCCAGCTCGCGACGACGCTGTACAACGCGGCCTACTTCGCGGGCATGGAAGACGCGGGTCACACCGAGCACAGCTACTACATCTCGCGGTACCCGGCGGCCCGCGAGGCCACCGTGTTCGAGGGTGCGATCGACCTGCAGTTCAAGAACGCCTCCCCGACCGGGGTGCTGATCGAAACGATCGGCACGGGTTCGGACGTGACGGTGCGACTGTGGGGCACCAAGACGGTGGACGTCCAGTCGGTCACCGGGGAGCGGTACAAGTACACCTCCCCGAACATCGTGACCCTGCCGAAGGGATCGGCATGCGTGGCATCCGGAGGCGCCCAGGGGTTCACCACCAGCGACACCCGCGTGATCACCGACCACGCGTCGGGTAAGGAGATCTCGCGGCACACCCGGACCGTCAAGTACGACCCGGTGCCGATCGTCAAGTGCGAGTGAGCGGTTCGGGCCGGTAGTGGCGCAGCCGGGCGGCGTGTCAGTCCGGTAGCGGGACGACGTCCGGGATCTCGCCGCCGAGCAGGCGCAGCTGCACGTCGAGCAGCTGGCGTTCCCCGTGACGCTGGAGCCGCCGCTTCCCGGCCGGGAACCGGCCCAGCACATGGTGTTTGGCGACGTTGACCACGAACCGGGCGGCCGGATACCACGGCGGCCGCAGCGGAACGTGCAGCGCCCGCACACCGGCCGGCCCGAGGAGGGTGGTTGCGAGCGAGAGGCCGCGTTCGTACTCGTAGCGCCGGCGCAGCTTCGCGAACCTGTCGTAGTCGGTGTGCAGGGGCAGGTCGACGAGCGAGCGGGCCAGCGCGACGCTGTTCTCGTCGGCCTTCGGCGACGACGCGCCGATCTGGTACATCATCCGCAGTCCGGCCCTCTCGTCGAACGGCAGCCAGCGCTCGTCGACGCCCATCAGCCAGCCGACGTAGCACCACAGGTGCAGGACCGCGTCGGCCTCACGGCGGGTGTAGCGCACGCCCAGGACTCGGGTGTGCAGCAGGAAGGTGATCGAGAACAGGCCGAGGGTGCCGGCCTGGTCGAACTGGTTGACCGGCAGGCCGCGTTCGCCGCTGTCCCAGTCGGTCTCGTGTTCGTGGTGGTAGTCGACGAATGCGTGCATCAGTCGGACGTGCACCGACAGGGTGAACCCGTCGCCGAAGCGGTCCAGGCCCCCGTCCGCTACGCACCCGTTCCACCAGGCGCCGGTTTCGGCGATGCGGCGACGGGTGCGCTCGCCGGTGAGCCTGCCGGACGCGACCAGCACGGGCAGCGGCCCGGAGTTGTTGTACCCGCCGAGCAGCGAGCCGTACGCGAGCACGTCGCCGACGTCGGACCCGACGCGGCGCAGGGTGCGGGCGCCCAAGGCGATCAGATCGCGGTCCACCCAGGCCGGGGTGTCCTCGAGCAGCGCGAAGTACTCCCGGAGCGGGGCTGGGGCGTCTGGGACCGCGTCCACGCCCGCGGCGAGCGCCTGCCGGAACTGGCCGAGCGTGACGGTGCGGTCGTCGCGGATCGCCCGCACCAGCGCGGCGCTCGGCTCGTCCCGTTCGAGCAGTGCCCGGCGCAGTGCGGCGGCCTCCCGTGCGGTGGCGTCGGGTGCGGGCCAGGCGAACGGGCGGAGCGGTGCGGTGATCCTGGCCGATGCCGCGCGGTCGCGCATGTAGCGGGTCGGGCCGGCGGAAGTCGTCGTCACAGTGCCCACCCTGCAACTGACAACGACTGTTGTCAAGCATTCCGGTCCGGCGCCGGACCGCGGGGCGGACGATGGAATCGACCGTCGATGGAGGAGGTTCGAGGAACATGCCCAAATACCTGTGGCGGGTCGGCTACACCGCGGAGGGTGCCGGTGGGCTGCTGGCGGAGGGTGGTTCGGCGCGCCGGGATGCGATCCGAACCGCCGTCGAGAGCGTCGGCGGTTCGGTCGAGAGCTGCTACTTCGCGTTCGGCAGCCACGACCTGTACGTGATCGGGGAGGTGCCCGACGAGGCCGCCGCGGCGGCGATGAGCATCCGCACCGCCGCCAGCGGGGCCGCCAGGACCGAGACCGTCGCGCTGCTCACGCCCGAGCAGGTCGACGAGGCGGTGCGGCGTCCGGCGGAGTACCGGCC